>JANODD010000108.1:0-17130 GCA_031412515.1 Planctomycetia bacterium
GATGAAGAAAAGAGAAGAAGAAGCGCCGGCGGCGCCGGTTGCTCCACCGGAAGATGTGGTGCTGCTAAGGGAAATTCGGGATTCGCTTCGCAAATAAACAGCCGAGCAAATGTAGCTGGTTTCGTGAGAAACCGGGCGCACCGGTGACCTAGCTGCTGCATCCGGTTTCTAACGAAACCAGCTACCTTAGTTTTTACGACTTTCGAGGGCTGGGAAACGACGAACTGGATTTGTCCAATGCGTATTTGGGACGAATCGGAGGGGGAACTCGGTGGTATTCGTGGAGGTTATTGGTGGCGCGGGCGGACGAGGACGTCCGCGGTCCAGAAAACCGGACAGGTGGTTTGGGGAGCGGGAATTAGGGAAAGAAGCCCGCGGCCCTGGAGGGCCGACGCTACACTTGAACGCGGCCCTGAAGGGCCGACACTACATTTGAACGCGGCCCTGGAGGGCCGACGCTACAGAAGAAGCTCGGGACAAATGGTCCCAGCTACGGGGCTTCATTAGGAGGGTGCGAAAAAGTGGGAGTCGGGTACACTAGTGCTTCTGCCGACTGAACAACCAGAGACAATTGTTCGACACTCACAACCACAAGCTTGCTATGTCCGATTCGCTGCCGCTGAAAAAATTGTATATCGAGACCGTCGGTTGCCAGATGAATGTTCTGGACAGCGAAATGGTCGTCGCAAGCCTCCGACGTCAAGGCTATGACTTGGCCAAGTCGATGGACGAAGCCGATACAATCCTCTTCAACACGTGCAGCGTCCGCGAACACGCTGAGGAAAAGGTTTACAACAACCTCTACCACCTCAAGAAAATGAAGCTGGCCCACCCGGAAAAAATAATCGGCGTCATGGGCTGCATGGCTCAGAAAGATCAAAAACTCGTCTTTGAAAAGGCCCCCTTCGTCGACTTGGTCGTCGGACCCGGGCAACTGCACCGAATCCCTGACTTGCTAAAGCAGGTCGCGGCAGGCGAAGGCCAGCAGATGGCGGTTAGCCTCGGACGGCGCGATGGTTCACAAGATGAAATCCGTCGCAGTCACGAGTCGTTCGATCCACTCCGCGATCCAACCATGCGACCAACTCCTTTTCAAGCTTATCTGCGCATTCAAATCGGCTGCGACAAGTTCTGCACTTACTGCATCGTGCCCATGACCCGCGGGCCAGAGCAAGGACGTTCACCGGAGATGATCGTCGCCGAGGCCCATGAGTTGGCTCGACAAGGTTGTAAAGAAATCGTGCTGCTCGGTCAAACCGTCAATAGTTACAAATACGTTGACGGCGATCGAACCACGCGGCTGGCAGATCTGCTAGAGATGATTCACGAGATCGAAGGCATCCAACGGATCAAGTTTGTTACGAACTATCCCAAAGACATGACGCAGCGTTTGCTCGAGACCGTGCGCGACTTGCCAAAGTGTTCGACGTACTTGCACGTGCCCGCGCAAAGCGGCTCGGACGAAGTGCTCAAGCGAATGAAGCGTGGCTACACAACGGCCGACTACTTTGAAATGATGGATCGGATCCATACGATTCTTCCCACCGCGGCCGTGTCGAGCGACTTCATTGTCGGTTTCTGTGGCGAGACCGAAGAGGATTTCCAGAAGACGATCGAACTGGTACGTCGCTGTCGATTTAAAAACAGCTTTATCTTCAAGTACTCGGTACGGCCAGGAACGCGTGGGGCGGAGTTGTTTGCCGATGATGTACCCGAGGATGTGAAGCAGCGTCGCAATATCGAGTTGCTGAACGTACAGAATGAGATCTGCGAAGAAGACAATCTAAAGTTCCTTGGTCAGTCGGTTGAGGTGTTGGTCGAAGGGCCAAGCAAGACTTCGATTCGCAAGAACGAAGTCGGTCCGCTGCGTCAGATGACGGGCCGGACCAATTGCGATCGCATCGTCGTGTGGGATGGTAACGAACGCCAAGCCGGTCAATTGCTGCACGTGGTGATTCATGATGCGAGCGCGCACACGTTATTCGGTTCCGTGCTGACAACGGAGATTGGCCCGGATGTTTACGCGATGCCCAGTTTGATTGGACGGGGTTAAATTGCGGCTCAAGGGCGAGTAGTGTCTAGCTTGACAAACTTGTTCACCTGCGAAGCAAGCTCGCAGGGGCTTTATTGGTAGGAAAATTACTGGTAAGAAAATTTGGGTCAAGAAAATTACTGGTCAAGAGATATTCTTACTAATAATTTTCTTACCTTGCGATTGTCGGCGTTGGCGAGCTCAGGACGGGTTACGCTGGCAGAGTCAGGCTTGTCCTAAGTCCACGGATTGCATGGCGGTCCCTCGGATAAATACATTGCGCGCGGGTGGTAAGCCAGCGTATGCCGTAGGAGAGAACTGTGGTAGGAAAATTACTGGTATGAAAATTAGGGTCAAGAAATCTTCTTACCAATAATTTTCTTACCTTGCGATTGCCGACGTTGGCGAGCGTCCTAAGTCCAATTCAGTTGCGAGATTGCTGTGGACGTGCCACAATAAAGGACCCCTCACCCCCGGCCCCTCTCCCCGGAGTACCGGGGCGAGGGGAGCCGGAACTCGATAAACACCCTTTCCCCGGAGTACCGGAGCGAGGGGAGCCAGAACTCTACAAACGTCCTCTCCCCCGCAGTACCGGTGCGAGGGGAGCCAGAACTCGACAAAATACCCTCTCGCCAGAGTACCGGGGCGAGGGGAGCCAGTTTGGCAACGCACCGAGGTTTTAAACGGAACCTAGGATATAACGACTATGCTTTCTCCAAACCGACGACCGAGGCAGATTGCGCTCGCCCTTCTTTTCGCTTCATTGATATTCAGCTTGCACACGCGATCGGCTTCAGCGACAGAGCCGGTCGACGCAAAGGACGCTGACAAGTCGGAGCGTGCTAAGCCTTCAGCGGCGACGATGGCGGCTCGTGTCGACGAGCTGCTGCAAAAGAAATCGACGGAACTCGGTTGGCAACCAGCGGGTCGCTGCGATGATGCAAGCTTCCTCCGCCGCGCAAGTCTTGACTTGACCGGCACCGCGCCGACGGGCCGAGAAGTTCTTGACTTCATGGAAAATCCATCGAAGACCAAGCGGAATGACTTGGTCGCACGATTATTGGCAACGCCGACTTCTTCGGTGCACTTGTCGAATATTTGGTCAAGCTGGTTGCTACCGGACGCGAATAGCCCGGAAGTTCAATTCGGTCGCATGGGTTTACAGTCTTGGCTGCGAAGTCGCTTTTCAGAAAACCTTCGTTATGATCGCTTGGTTTCTGACTTGCTGGTATCCAACGGCTCGATCGCCAACAGTCCAACTGCTTTCTTCGTGGCCCTTGAAAGCAAACCTGAAAAAATCGCAGCCAAAACAGCTCGCGTGTTTATGGGTATTCAGCTTGATTGCGCTGAATGCCACAATCATCCGTTCGACGATTGGAAACAGCGAGATTTCTGGGGATTCGCCGCTTACTTCGCGCAATTATCGACTGCCAATGAACAGATGGGAAATCCCAACGCGGTGATTGCGGACGCTCCCGAAGGCGACGTGAAGTTACCTGGAACGGAAGAGGTCATTGCACCGAAACCTTTAGTCGACACAGAACAACATGGTCTAGAGACCGGCACTCGCCGCCAAAAGCTAACGCTGTGGCTGACCGCTCGTGAGAATCCCTTCCTTGCTCGTGCCGCCGTGAACCGGGTTTGGGCCATCCTCTTTGGCCGAGGGCTCATTGAACCGATTGATGATATGCGTTCGATCGATATCGCCAGTCATCCGGAAATTCTTAGCGAGTTGTCTGAGTATTTTGCAGAGACTGGTTATGATCTTCGTGGATTGCTGGCGATGTTAGCCAGTACTGAAGCGTACAATCGAGCGACGGTGCATAGCAGCGGCGAACCGCCTGAAGCCAGTTACGCAACGATGACTTGCAAACCGTTAACATCAACTCAACTGGCCGTAAGCATTTCGCAAGTCGCTCGGCAGATCGCTCGCGAGAATGATCCCCAAGCCCAGCAGGTGCTGATGACCCAGCTCGGCAAACTCCGTGGCGAAGCGAGTCACGCGACGCTCGGTATCGTTCAAGCTCTGGTGACGCTTCACGGAAAAGCCTTTGATGAAGTCTCTCGCGATTCGTCGAGCCGCCTGTTGCAAGCTCTCAATTCGCCGCACATGAACGATTCAAAGCGACTTCAGTGGTTATTCTTGAGCACGCTGAATCGCAATCCAACCAAGCAAGAAGAAGCAGCCTTCTCGAGCGTTATTAATGATGCGGTTGCCAGCGAAGGCAAAGCGGTCGCAGAGTCACCTGCAACTTGGCAATCGGATCTTCTATGGGCACTGATCAATTCCACAGAGTTTGCCATGACGCCCTAGTGGGGGCATGCTTCGAGTGGCGTATGCTTCCAGCTTGCGATCTTCGTGGCACACGTGCAGACGCTGGTAGCGTCAGCGCGGATGCTAGCAGCATCCGCCACGCGAAGCCTACAGCACTAATCGCAAGCTGGAAGCATACGCCACTAGGGGACTAACTTACTGAAGCGGATGCGCCATGTGGTGGATTCTTGGGCGAGAGTTGCGAGGGCTAACTTCGCGGCCCGGGTGGCTTCGACCGTTTTGCCGTCGAGCAACTGGTTGCGTATCACTCGCCAACGAGCACCATAATAGAGATCGCTACCTTCTGGACTATTGGCCGCTAGACGTCTGGCAATTTCAGTCGATTCACGTCGCGCGGTAGCGTCCTGCTTGGCCAACAAGTTAGATAGTTGCAATTGCAGCACGCCGAGCTTTGCGTTCTGCTTGCAAACCTCACGTAAGCCAATGATCGCCTCGTTGGCTTTGCCTGGCTGGATACCTTTCAAACGCCACGCAAGAGCCTGCGATGTCAATCTGGTACTCTGTGATAGCGCCGCCAGTTGTTCTTCAGTGAAGGTCAGCTTGGGTGCCCACTCAGGTAATTCATTGGTGGGCCATGCATCGATAGCTTCGATCAAAGCTGCCGCAATCGGTTCGACCATCTCCGTAGTCAGCTCAGTGGTGTTCCAAAGGCTAACCACTTTTATTGCCGCCGCCTCGTCGCCACTGCGTATCGCTTGTAGACAGTAGGCAGCCGTGATCAATTGTCTATCCGTCGATACATTGGCAATCTGAACATTGGCAGTCGGCACCTTGGCAGCATTCGCAAGGGCATCGAGTTGAGCTTGCAAACGCTTTGCTTCTTTCGCATCGGACCAAGTGGATATGATGGTCGCTGCTAAGATCGCAACTTGAACCGTTGATTCAATCGATTTAAATTTCCCGTCCGCGAGCGCCTGGCCAATGCTGGCTAGTTCAGAATTTCGTTTGGCCGGTGACCCGAGTAGAATTCCCAGCCAAGCGTAAAGTGCTTCGCGAGCTTTCTCAGGTGCAGCCGATTGTTCAGCTTGTTGACGAAGTATGGGAAGCAGGTCTTCTTGCCCGCCTGAGGCCGTCAACCAGGCTTGCAACCACTTGGTGGCCTGTTCTGTGGTCTTACCGTTGGGCCATAGACGAATGTGATCCTTCAGGCTTGCTGTGTAACGATCTCGGAGTTGTTTATCCTGCGGGTTGGGCTTGAGAGCTTGGGAAAGGCTCCAGGCGGCGGTCAAGTGTCCGGCAGCGGCCTCTTCGACTTCGGGTGCTTGGGTGGTGATCTCTTCGATCGCATCGGCGGCTGGCAACCAGGCTTGCTGACGCTGTAGTAACGCAGCGGCTTGAGTGGCTAGCTGCACCGCGTTCGCCTTGTGACCTGATGCAAGTTCATTGCGGCTGCTTGTGATCAACTTTGTGATGGCCGCTTTCTCATCGCCACCGGCTAACAACTGACGGACTTCAACCAGGACGAACTCAGTCGAATTACCTGAGCTCACCTCCGCACTTGAAACTGAATTGGCTAAAACGGAATCCACCCGAGCTCGCCAATAGTCGCCATAGCGACCGCCGATCTCCTTGGCTCGCGCAAGCAGCTTGGCAATCTCGGCTTCTTTCTTCTCAGGCGGCAGTCGCGACATTTCACTGAGCGACAATCGCATCTCAGCCATTTCCCATTCCGGTCCACTTTCGAGTTCTTTCAACCGATCGACAAATGCTCTCGCCTGACTTGCCTGTCCCTTGCCGATTAGTGCTTCGCTAGCGACAACGGCTGCGCGGATGCGAGCCGATTCGTCGTTGCTGTTCAGAACAATCGACTGCAACAGAGCGATCGCTTCTGTCTCTCGATCCAGGTCTAACCAGGCGGTCGCTCGGGCCACTTCCAAGCTGGACCTGGTTGGCCATTCCTTGGTCGCTCGGTCTAGCAAACCGCCCGCTTCGGCTTCAACATTTGCCGCCGCGCCCACGCGATCACGCGATCGACTTTCATACAGCCTTGCGCGAATGAGATAGGCCTCGCAACGCGAAAGCACCAAGTCCAAACGCAGTTGTGAAATCTGCTCGGGTGACGCTTGACTGCGGTCGTTTGCAGCCAGTTTCGACGCAAGCGGTTGACGTTGCTTCAAATCATCTTCCAATTTGCTCAAGTCGGACAGAATGGTTCGCACCAACTCCAACGACTTTTCACGGACGGGCCCGTTGGCCGGCGCCGCTAGCCAGCGGGCTAGACCATCTTGGGCTAACAGTAGATCACAACGGATCGCTTGCCATTCGATCCACGGCAATCGTCGATCCTTGGAGTGGTCACGTTTGAATTCATCATAAATTTCATGGCACCGATTCCAGTGTGCGTCCGCTTCGCCTTCGGCTCGCAGTGCCGCTTGGGCTTCGCATTCGATCAGCCGCTGGGTCCACCGCGCGTATTCATCATTGTTTTCGCGAACTCGTTGTCGCTCGGCGGATGCGTAAAGGATGGCGCTTTCGGTGAGTCCCTGCTGACACATCGCTTGCAAGGTTAGATCGTCGCCATCAACGGCGAGTGCATCGTTGCAGCATGGAAGAACAAGATATACTAAGACGATGGCGGGGAAGAGTTTGGTGTTGAAAATCGGCTTTCGTTTCATACTGGTCCGATGTTTTGTGAGGTGATGTGGTCGGTGCTGAGGAGGACCATCGCCGACCAGCGCCGTCGGCTCACATCTGGTCGGCTCACATCCGGGCGCCGTCGGCTCACTTGCACTACGACAGGCCGCACCAATCAACCCATGGTGCGGCAGAGCAAATCCGTCAGCCAAGTCACTTCAATCAATCCAGCACTTTTGCTGCAGAAATCAATCGAATGAATTCCTTGTTGGATGGGAAACGCGCGAGTTGTTTGGTCAACTGCTCCATCGCTTCGACAGGATGCATCGTGTTCAAAGTACGTCGCAATGCATGCACGGCATTCAATGTTTCTTCGTCATGCAGCAATTCTTCGCGTCGCGTACCAGACTGGGTGATATCGATCGCAGGGAAAACTCGGCGATCCGACAGGCGTCGGTCGAGGACGATTTCCATGTTACCGGTTCCTTTAAACTCTTGAAAAATCAAGTCGTCCATGCGGCTGCCAGTATCGACCAGTGCAGTACCAACTATTGTTAACGAGCCACCTTCTGCAAACGCACGCGCGGATGCAAAAAGCTTCTTCGGGATGTCCATCGCTTTGATGTTCACACCACCGGTCATCGTCGGTCCGTTGTTTCCGACCCACTTGTTGAATGCGCGAGCCAATCGCGTGATCGAGTCCATGAGCAGGAACACGTCCTTACCCATTTCCGCTAGTCGCTTGCATCGATCGATAACCAGCTGGCTCAATCGAACATGACTATCGACATCCATATCGAGGCTGCTGGCAATCACTTGGCCGTTGACAATATTGCGCCGGATGTCGGTCACTTCTTCAGGGCGTTCATCGATCAACAAAACGATTAACGTGACATCTGGATGGTTCGTCGAAATTCCTTTACTGATGTTTTGCAGCATCAGGGTCTTGCCGCTACGTGGCGGCGAGACGATCAAAGCACGCTGGCCCTTGCCGAGCGGAGTGAGCAAATCGATCACGCGATTTGTTAATGGTTGGGCACCAATTTCCAATCGCAGCCATTGTTCGGGATTGATGGGCGTCAGAGCTTTGTCATCGTCGAAAGATTTGACGTTGATGTATTCTTCGGGCTTGAGCCCATCCACGTCGAGGATCTCGCGAACGCGCGGTCCTTGTTGACGGCGACCTGGTTGCATCATGGACTTGATGCAAACGCCTTGGCGGAGACCGAACTTTTCGATCATCGTTCCGGGCACAAATGGGTCGGTTCGTTCACGGGAATAATTACTATCGCTGCTACGCAGGAAACCGTAGCCGTTGGGATGCATTTCTAAGATACCAGTGAATTCCACCAGTACAATTTCGCCGTTTTCATCCAACTCGGGTTCCGGCAAATTTTCGTTTGATTGGTTGCCGCCGCCGGTGTTGGGACCAGCATTGCGAGTTCGGCGGAATGGTCGTCGGCGAGCGCCAGACGAACCTGAATTTGAAGAGTAGCCAGCCGAGCTGCCACCCGAAGAACGCCCACCTGAAGAATACCCTTGAGGACGATCAGAGGAATAACCTGATGAATCGTTACCCGGAGAGCGTGGGCGAAACCTCTTTTTCTTTGCCATGAAAAGCAGATCCAGAAAGTGTGAGGCTGAACCATTGAAGCGTCTTAAAGTTCACATGTTTAACAGGTAAAACATTAAGCACAACAGTTCAGCAAGTCATGAACAAACAATGCGCGTCGAAAGGTTGCGTGGTGCAAAATCGTCGCAATTCTGTGCTAATGTCCTAAGAGACCGGACTTGGAGAAGCCCTCGCAAAACCGAACTAACGTGAAAGCAAACCGAGTGCCCAAGTTAGTGTCATCTCTTCAAGACACGCGGATGCATCCAAATCCGAGGATGCGTTCGTAAACAGTCCTACCGTACTTAATTCGAACCATGAACTAGCGGCCAACCGCAGCGATCATCAGTCACTTGTATGACAAAAAATCCCAGAAAAAATCCCAAAGGATAAAGCCAGGGCGATCTGGAACACGAAGCCGTAATGCAATACAGTCAATAACCTTCAAGAGCCTGCCAAACAGTGCGTTGACCTTTGGCAATCAGATTCGGGAAACTCTTACAAGCACAATCGCTCTTCAGGTTCCAGCCGAGGTGCTAGCAAGCTACCTCTCACGAAATCGGGCAAACTCTGTTGCTTAAGGCTTCTTACCTAGGAACAAACACCCGGGGAGCGGCTGGAAGGGATCCCGCTGAAGACTCCTAAAACGCTTCAACCGACAAGAATATTACGACAACCCTTAACTCCTGTCAAGCTGGCTAAGCTAATCTCGCTATTATTTTAAAAATAATTTCAGTGCATTCCTTATAACTGATTCAAGTGCAACATTCCGGAACGTCGATTCAAACCGAAAGAGGGTGAAGCCCCAAAATTTTGTTTGCATGGAAGTTAGAAGGAATCCAACTCATGAGCCGACCTGCACAGATTCTATGGCTCGTCTTTTCTATGGTAAGTGGATCGGCTTTTGCACAAACCGAAATTCGCTGGGCACCCGATTTGGCAACCGCCCGTCGCGCCGCGGCTCAGTTCCAAGTTCCCATGCTCATTCACTTCTATGGCGACAATTGCCTTCCATGCAAGACTCTTGAACAGCGAGTTCTCAACCAAGATTCAGTGATTAAAACTCTGAATAAATACTTTATCTGCGTACGCATCAATGCATCGCAAGATCGACCTACTGCCGCTGAATATCAAGTTCACAGTTGGCCTACTGACGTTTTCGTAAGCGCCGACGGTCAGGTGCTATATCAAGGTGTTTGCAAGCAGGATATCTCCGGATACATGGAAGTTCTTCAATCCGTAGCCGTTTCTAACCGCGATCGCAATACTATGGTCGCTGAAGCCCGATCCAAGCAGTCGCCAACACAAAACCCATCTGCGCAGAATCAACCTCTGCAGAACCAGCTTGCCGCGGGCGCCGGTTCTTCTCAGTCCAATTCATCATCCAGTTCATTGCCACCACTTGCCGCTCAATCATCGAATACAGCTTTTGCCGCGCCGCCCGCCATTGCCGCAAGCACACCCGCAACACAGTTCCAAGTTGCACCACCAACTCGCACTGGGATGATGGACAGCAGCGCTGGCCTGCCACCGCTTGCGGCCCACTTGGCCTCCAGACCACTCGGCAAAGATGGCTATGGAGCAAGCAGCAATGTAGCCGGTCAAATGAATGCACAAGCCAACTTGCCAGCTGTTTCCGCACGAACAAACAGCACACCAAATCAAGCGGTAAGCAATACAACTGCCACGTTGGTCAGCAATCCGTACTTCCCAGAATCCGAAGACATGGTTTGCACCCCTGATGGCAAATGCGGCCCGGCTTCCTGCATGGCTCAAACCGGCGCACTGGGTACCAATCAACTGATGACCAGTAATCAACAGTTCCCCGTTCAAAACACCGTCATGCAGAACGGCTCAGCCCAGAACAAGCCGCTGCATACGGCTACTAACGCGACCCAAAGCCCAGGCCCGCAATTTCCACCGCTCTCAATCAATTCAGTTGCGATTAATGCCGCTGCGACCACCCCAACGTTCCAACCAAAATCGGCCATGCTAGTCGCAAATTCTAAAATCATTCCCTCTGATGCTTCTTCGCAACCAGCAAACGAAGCTAAGTTCGGATTGATCGAATCTGCACCGCTGCAGGAGTTGGAACCAGCCGCCTATAACGGCTTCTGCCCAATCGCATTGGTAAAGAGCGGACTGAAAGTGCAGGGTAAGACGCTTCACGCGGTTCGGCATCGCGGTCGCACTTACCTCATGGAAAGTCCCGAAGCAGTCAAGGAATTCGTGCAAGCTCCTGATCGGTATAGCCCAGTCCTTTCTGGTTATGATCCTATGATCTTCCTGGAAACAGGTAAGCTAGTTGACGGGGCTCTAGAGCATGCACTCTACGATCCGAACAGCGGCACGATCATCCTGTTCGCGAGCGCTGATTCGCAAACAAAGTTCAAAGCCGATCCGACTAGAAACACGAAAGCACTCGGCTTTATCCTGAACGCAGCCAACAAAAAATAGAGAAAGCTTCCAACGGCCCATTCATTGGCCGTGAGCCGTGAACTATTATGCGGAGCTAAGGTTTCTCATTACCGCAGTTCCATTCGCCAGTTCGCGCAGGCAAATTAATGGCTCATTCTGCTTCGTCAGCTTCTTGTACGTCATTTTTCCGTACAGTTGTTCCCACGTGCGTTGTGTCTGCAATTGCCTTCGCCTTCACGGCGATTGCGACAGCCGACGACTTGCGAGTCCCCGCGTTCACGGCTTACATGCTGCCTGATGCTGGATCAGCAAGAATCTCCGAACAGCGCGGCGTGACTCGCTGGAACGATCCAAAGCAATCCGTCAACTGGTATGGCAAGTTCTCACAAGCTGGCAGTCTCACAGCGAGCGTCGAACTGCGATTACCGGCTGAGGCTGTCTCGAAACTCAAACTGACTATCGATGGTCAATCTCTTGACGCAACTGTCACAGGTGAAGGTAAAGATACAGTCGTCGTTGCTAAATTCGGTGAGTTTAAAATTGCCGCGCCGGGACACCATCGAATATCGTTAGAGTCGCTGAACAAATCAGGGAAGCCGTTCGGCGATCTCGATTCACTCATTCTAAGCGGGCCGGCCCTGGCAGGTGCTCACTTCAATATGAAAGAGCGACGCAACGCGGCCTCAGTTCACTTGATGTATCCAATTGCAAAAGAGACGGAGATCGAAGCTTTCTACTGCGAAGTCACTGCCGTCGAAGACCCCACTACGACTTTCTATATGGCATGCGGCTGGCACCGCGGTTATTTTGGCATGCAAGTCAATAGTCCTACCGAGCGTCGAATCATCTTTAGTGTTTGGGATAGCGGCGACGAAGCGGTCGATCGTAAGAAAGTAGATGACCTCAATCGCGTTAAACTAATGGGCAAAGGCGAAGATGTTTTTACCGGTGATTTTGGCAACGAAGGCACGGGCGGCCATAGCCATCTCAAGGTGATGTGGAAGACGGGTGAAAAGCAACGCTTCATCGTGACGGCTAAGCCCACCGAAGAAACGTTCACAATCTACAGCGGCTATTGGTTCCATCCGGACCAAGGCAAGTGGATGCTGATCTCATCGTGGAAAGCCCCCAAGGAAGGCGGCTGGATAAGAGGACCGCATAGCTTCAGCGAGAATTTTGGCGGCAGCAACGGTCACATGCTTCGCAAGGCGCTTTACGGCAACCAGTGGATTCGCACATCCAGCGGCCAATGGAAGGAATTGACAACAGCCAGCTTTAGTCACGATCCGACAGGCCGTGCGGATCGCTTTGATCGCTTCATGGGCGTCGAGAATGGACAGTTCTTTTTGAGCCACGGAGGATTCGTAGATGGCTTTACCAAGTATGGCGAAAAATTTGCACGAGACCCAGTTAGCCAACCGCCGCAAGGACTCGACTTGCCGTCGTTTTAACCATCTCACAGTGCAAACACATTTTTTGGTTGTGTGTGCGACTGGATTTTACGAGCATAATTGGATCTAAAAATGATGACCAATGCAAAGCTCGCCGTCACCATGTTGGCATACTTCTGCACTACCGGAACGGTTCGCGCTGTTGCTGATGAACCCAAGTTCGAAGTCGTTCTGAAACGAGCCGACGACAAAGTTGACGTGACTTGCAAAGAGAAGACAACAACGTTCTCGGTTCGAAGTCCATTCGGCATCGGTCATGCCGTAGTCAGCCGAGTCGCTGATGATTGGCCGGAGCGTGTGATGCTTCGGCTGCATCTCAAGGGCTTGGAGAACTTGCGAATTGCCAATGAGAAAATGGAACTTACCGCAGAGCGATCCGAGAAAGACAATAAGCTTCACCTTCAAATCGCAAAAAACAAATCTGAAAAGGATCTCTTGGAACTGACCAAGCTACCCGAGATCCGAATGATCGGTTCTGATGGCAAGTCTTCAACGCAAATTCCGCTTGAAGCTGGTTACTTCGAAGTGCTATTGCCCAAAGTTCTTTTCGAAAGCAAGCCAAAATCGATCAGCATCAGTTGGATTGATTTTTATCGTTGAACCAAAAAGTTGCACAACGGAACAATTAGAACTATGGCTCGACTAAGTGCTGGATTGCTGATGTATCGCATTCGAGATGGAAAGCTGCAAGTGCTTCTTGGCCATCCTGGTGGCCCTTTGTTTCAAAAGAAGGATGAAGACACTTGGACTATTCCCAAAGGTGAGCCCGACCCTGGCGAAGAGTTGCTCGACGCCGCCCAACGAGAATTTGAGGAAGAAACCGGCATCAAGTCAAACGGCCCATTCACCGAATTAACACCCATCAAACAAAAAGGTGGGAAGATTGTTCACGCCTGGGCTTTCCAAGGCGACTGCGATCCAGCCAAAATCGTGAGCAACACTTTCACCATGGAGTGGCCTCCTAAGTCAGGACGAGAAATGGAGTTCCCCGAAATCGACCGAGCCGATTTCTTCGACATGGCTGCCGCTGCTCGAAAGATCAAAGCACCACAAATGGCATTGCTTGAGGAGCTTAAAAGATTGCTCGCATCGAACTGATCCTCAGTCCAAGCCAATTATCACGGACTTAGTTTCGGAACAGATACATAAAGAACGGCAATCCTCGGCTCACGCCAAAAATCATTAGATAGGCGGCTAAGCCCGCCTTGTGCAACCAGTCCGTTTGTCGCGTCGCAAGATCGTAGAAAGCGATAATGGCAACGACCGCAGTCAAAGCAGTGCAGATGATAACTATCGGCCGCAATAGTAGGGGAATCGGTTGCGTTAGACAGTTCACACTGATAATAAATGCAAGAAGAAAGAACTTCTCAAACGCAAGCAGACCGAATGAGACTCGCCAGATAGAATCAGTAACCATTCTCGCAGCGATCGCGTAGATAACCAATTCAAACGCAACGCTCAGGCAGATAACCGAGTTACGAAGTTCAGTACTAGCTGGACTAGCAACAGGGAAGGTTGAACAAACCAACGCGATTCGCCCCACCTGCACAAGGATGTCAGATACTGCGATGGTCATCAAAATCCAGTGGCCCGGAGCTCCCAGCAGAGTTGTTTTGCCACGACCATACTGATTGACCAGAGTGAGCGCTGAGGCAAAAACCATACCAGAGAGTGGTGCAGTAAAAGTCAACGTAACATTGCTTAACGCACTCGAGACGTTGGAATCGCCCATTGTATAAACGGATCGCTCCGAGGCAACGATCCACTGCGAAACGACCAAACAGAGACTAGCACAAATCATCCAGAGAAAAAAATGCTTCAGACCCAAACGCGGGCGTGTTATGTCATCGACAGGTGCGAGACGCCTGCGTTCAAGCATGTTTCCGTCGCTTTCCGTTCTCAGTTTAGTTGCGAGTTCTGGATGACCTGCCCATCCTTCGTCATGTGAACTGACACGATAAGCTCCCTTATATTCACTTTATCAACATACCACAAATTGCAGGCAAGCCTTCATAACACTTGCTCGTCCTGACGATCTTTGTCATCATCACTCTGTGAGCTCAGTACTTGGTGGTGCATTTTTATTGGTGGAAATGGTTTGAGATAAGGGCTAGGGTGATGTCGAAAGAACACGATCTGATCGATGCTTGGCGCAAACGTGTTCAGCCCACTGCGACGGCTACAGCATCTTATAAGGCCATCCGTAAATTATTGGCTGCCTGTAAGTCAAATGTTTTAGATTCAGCCGAGCAGAAGCTACCGCCCAAGTATGTGCTCACCTTTTCGGACAAGTCTGGGGCACGCCGCGGGAAGCTGTTTGCCTCGATTTCGGCGATGGGAGAGTCAATTTTTTTTGAATTGATGCCCGCAGCCGAGCAGCTACATAAGCGGTTAAAGTTACTATTCAAGGGACACCGGTACCAACCTAGCGAAGGCTTTGAATTGCCTGATAGCCTGACGGCTTATATACCTGAGCTCGAGAAATTAATCTTTGAAGCGTTTAAGGGGCAAAGCGAAAAAACTGCCTCTAAAACGCCAGCAGTCGCGCCATACCAACGCAAGCATGCCCTCGAAATTCCTCCGGCCGTTTCTTGGAATGGTGTACTCGAATGGACTGGCCCCGAGCTTAAGCCCGTCAGGCGAGCCAAAGTCATAACTGACGAAGCGCTGTTTGCCGGTTGTACACTGACCGTTGATCTAGCCAAGCGAGTCGCTGTCGGCATGAAGGCGTTGAACGAGCATGAGCTTGATGGAATATTTGAGCTTGAACGTGATCTACAGACTAAGAAGACTGGTTATCCGCGCATCGTAGCAGTGCACGCAATCGGGTTCGACGGACAAGCGTGGAGTTTTCGATTGGCTAAGAAGGGCAGAGAGGTCAGCATGCCGCTGTTCGTTGGAGCAGATTTTGCATCGCAGAAACCCGTTACGGCTTCTTGGCTAAAACGCTTTCCCATTGAACGGATTCAAGCCTACGGCAACCGCCCCTTAGCCAATGGTCAAGCACTCGCGGTTTCACTCGACGCAAGCTTCGAGGTATTGCCGCCCGAAGTCGACGAACACGGTGAGTGAAGCAGTTGCAGTAACCCACGTTCACCATCTTCGTCCGCTTGAGATTGAAGGAAAGGAGCGTCACGTATTGATCCAACAAAGCGTCCTTTTTGGTTGTATCTTAATGTGAAGGACGAACTCTTCGAAACGCCCGTCTGAGGATCGAAATACGAGAATCCCACGAGATATGCACTACCAGTGTAGCCCGAGCTAATCACCGTTACCGGCATCTTCGCAGCGGCAGTCTGCTGCTCTATCTGAGCTTTAATTTCCAGCGAGCGAATCGGCAAATTAGTATTGAGTTCGCTATTAAGTTCTGCATTCTCTTGGTTGAGTCGTGAAACCTCGAAACGCGAGAAGCACAATGCTACCACCAACGCGGCTATCGCAGTTAACACGAACAAGCTTGTCAGCGAGATTCGGAGTCTTGCCATGTGTTCTCTAAATGAAATTATCGAAAGTTAAGCCAAATCCTCAGTCAAGTTGTTTCGGTGGTACTCGCGCGATCCGTGGTCTTGCATATCGGGCAGGTCAGTAATTTGTTTGCTCTTTTGTGGTAGAGGAACGAAGAGGCAGAAACACCGAACCCGACAATGTCGATCACCTCGCCCTCGCAATATACCAATAAGTGAAGTATCCCTATTGGTAATTTCTAATATGGTCTTCGTGGATTGAAATGCTAACTGGCCTGTATCCAGATTCTGGTCCGGCTTTGAAAGTTAGATTCGTGGCCCAGTTTTCGTGGTCAGATCCCGAATCGGCAGCAACTGCCAGAACATTGATCGTTGTGCTGGGTGGTACTCGACGGTCCTTCACGATTCTTCGGAAAATTTGTTTAACGCGTTCACCTTCAACAAGCGTTGGGAGCTGGGACTCAATGGCGGCGATGATTTCTTCCTCCGTAACATCTTTTGTACGACTCCGCCGAGATTCAGATTGGTTAAACCTTACAACAACCGTGGAAAGCGACATGGATGGAGGATTCGTGCACCAATCGTACAATCGAGGTATCGCAACCATGAGGACGGCAACGACTGCCATCAGCAAAAGCATGCTGCTCAAGCGGTAGGTCTTCAGTTTGATTTTCATTGCAAAATCGACACTTCTCGCGGTTCATCCTGGATTGCTCGGTCGTTTATTCGTAAAAGCGTAAGCATGCCAGCCACTCGGTTCAATATTGGCTTGCATCTTTGCCTTCCACTATCGCAAGTCCACCTTGCGAGAACTCAGTCGCAATGCGTTGTTCTGAAACATGCTTCTTACGTGAGTGAGTCTAAACACAGAACGTATAGTCGTGAACAGAATACACGAACATGCCACTAATAATGCGGCTGTCTCGAAATGGTCGTGCACGTCCAAAAAGAACCATCGGTAGGTCACAAGAACCGCCGCAACAATTGCTGCGATCAGCAGCGAAGAAATGGAAAAGCGATAGCGATTTGCTGCCGCTGCCGTAAGCCACAAATACGTTTCGCAGGTAACGGCTATGGCCAACAATGCGTCGATGACCAAGGCGGATACGCTTAAATGATCCCACGGGGCATCGTCGAAGGGCCAGCGGGAATACACCCCGAAGGGACCTGTAAAACTAGTTTTTGTCGCTTCACCCTTGCGACCTACCGGGTAGTTGCCGCTTCGAAGGAGTCCTGCGCAAGGC
>JANODD010000109.1:0-8086 GCA_031412515.1 Planctomycetia bacterium
ACGACTCCATTCGGCGGATTGTTGCCGGCTGGGCTGTTGCCTTGGATATCGTTGAGCAAAAGGCCGTCATCGAGTCGGAAGACAAGCGTTGGAGTGTTATCGCGAGTGACGTTATCAAACTGACTGCGACCGGTATCACTGTTCGCCGGTGGTGGATCGCCGACTGGATTGTCAAGCAACTCGATGTCGTGTGGCACCGGCGGTGCGTGATTCGTAATCGTCAGGCTATACACATTGATCGCAGTTCCATTGCCGAATACTTCGAGGTAGTAAGTCTGTCCCGCAACCGCAGGTATTCGAACGCGTTCGTCGCTGGTGGCATCATTCGCACCAAAGCCTGCGATAATGTTTCCGGCCGCGTCGCGAACATTCACATCCAGGTTTCCGTCATTTGGCAGGCCAGGGCGGCCGCTAGCCAAAGCGCCGATCTGGCGGAAGTATATTTGGAAATCCAGAATGCCCGTCGCATCCGCTACAATGCGATAAAAGTCTCGGTCGCCAGGAACATTCTGGCCATCGCCAAAAGGATTCACCAGAGCGCCGGGATCGATCGTCGGGTCGACATTGACAGTAGCGTTCGCGCCGATATGAGTGGCTACCAATCGGTCGTCGTTAAATTCAAATGGGTCATGTTTGAAGACGACCAACTGCGGCCCTAACGCCGCATTGGGGTTCAAAGCTACGCCATTTTCATCGACGAACTGAACACGTTCGATTCCGCTAAATACCGTCAACAACGACTCTGCGTTACCAGGGCCAATCGTCAACGTACCAGCGCTATCATCTTGACTCTTGCGAAAAATTAGCAAGTCATCCGTGCCATCCTCAACCACGATGAGATGATCTTGGGCGGTATCGTCACCGCCGACGACAGTCATCCGCAGGCTGTTGAGCGCCGCATCCACGCCTAAACCATCGAATAAGCGAGTTTTAATTAGATCCGCACCCTCGCCCGCTTCAACTCGAACTTGTTCGACGGTTCTTACGCCAGCGACCGTTACAAGTGTATCGGTTTCGGTCGTGCCATTAACCGTGTAGCTCAACGTCGTTGCCGAGCTTTGGATCAAGTTGATGACATCTTCACCCGAAGTACCGCGCACAAGGATCGTGTCAAAGTCGGCACCGCCATCGTAGGTGTCGTTGCCGCTTCCGCCAAACATGGTGTCCTCACCGGGTCCGCCTTGGAGCGTGTCGTCACCAGCGCCGCCTTCCAAGAAGTCATTACCGGGACCACCTATTAGCAGCGCATCCGCTGAGAGGAAGTCGTCGCCTTGGCCGCCGTCGAGTGTTAGCGACACGGTCGATTCAACGCCTGGCACCGCTTTGATCACATCGTTGCCGACGTTTCCATTGACGGTCAGACTATCAACGGGTTCACTGTTCGTTAAGTTCACATCGTACGAAAGTCCTCGTATGCGAACTGCGCCTAACCCAGGACTGCTAAAGTCAATATTGTCAGCCAAATCTCGACCATTGACCGTTACAAGATCAATCGCCCCAGCATCGGTAGCACCTAAAAGCAAGTTGATCGATTTGATCTCGGTCGTATATAAATCTTCTACGGTGAATGTGTCCGTTCCACCCAAACCGTCGACGATAACATCTTCGATACCGTGGTTATCGATTGCAATCGCGCCGATCAGTGCATTGAAGTGTGTTGGAGTTCCACCAGTTCGCAAGACGAAAACGTTGGCTGCAAGATTTCCAAAGAAACGGAAAATGTCTGCCAGGTCATCGCCTCCATTGTTGACATCTTGGCCATCCCCGGGTTCCCAGACGAAGTTGTCAAAACCAGAGCCGCCGAAGCTGAAGTCTTGTCCTGGGTCATCTGCAACTCCATCTGCATTCAACGTAGCATTACCGAAAATGTCATTTCCATCCTCGCCATAAAGGATGTCGTTCCCGGCGCCACCAATCAAAATGTCGTTGCCGGCGCCACCAAAGATATCGTCGCTTGCATCTGATCCGCGGACTGTGTCGTTGCCCTCACCTGCATAGGCAGTCATTGGAATGGTCATGCCCGTTGCGGTGATACTGTCGTCACCACCGAGTGTCGAGAAAATGCTTCGGTCAATTCCAGCACCCAGTGTCAGCGTTCCATTTGTGGAAGGTCCCGTGATGGTAACAACATTGGCTGCTGCAGTGATGGTATCTACTCCCCCGGTGCCGATGGCTTCTGCCACGTCAAATCCACCCGCACCGCCAGTGACTGTAACCGCATTTACGCTTACGAAATTGAAGCTTGGGCTGGCACTGGATGCAAAGGAGCCGCTACGAGAGTTTTGCGTAAAGCTAAGTGAATCTTCGACAGGCGTCCCATTCACGGTCAACGAGTCAGGGCCACCGAGGCCGTTGTAAACCAAGTGCTCCGTGCCAATAAAATTGACCGGAGCAAGCAGCCCCGTGAGCGTTCCCGAGCTACTGCTGCTTGGCGTGCAAGCAACAGCATTTACAGCGGCAGTGCCATTGATCACTAAAGTGTCGCTCGCGGTCGGATCGCCGCCATCGATATTAATTCCAGTCAAACCCGTCGGGAGGCTGGGGTTGTTCAAGTTGATCATGTCGCTGCCGTTCTCGCCATCAATCGTCAACAGCGTTTTATTGATGAAATGGATAGTTTCAAACGCATCAACGCTGACTTTTCCCCAAGCGTTGCCGAACAAATCACTGCTTGAATAGTTGATGGCATTGTCGCTGTTTAGAATAGTACCAACAACGCCACCGTCGATTGTAAAGTTTGCTGCGGGTACGTTACTGACCACGGGTTCGAGCTCTTCGAAGTACACCGTTTGGGAACTAGCTGCTCCGACAATTGTGCTCACACCTGAACCCACTGTCGCGCCGACAGCGACCCTCTCACTAACCTGTGTGGGCCCTCCGGTCTGCTGAAGTGTCAGCCGATCGACGCCTCGATTGAATCCAACCCCCATTGGGTCACCTGGACATGCGCCGTCGCCGTCATAGCGAATGCCGTTTACTACATTGATCAAGCCATTGGTGCTATCGACGATCAGATTGTCGTTACCGCCAACGCCGAAAACGTTGATTTGATCGAAAGCAGCCAATGGACCAGAGAACTCGAGAACGCCATTAACGAACACATCAAGGATTAGCGGATTACCTGCTTCTCGAATGAGCAGGATGGTATCGTCCTGGTTTACCGCGTTTTCGTCGCCACATACGTTTAGTATTGGTTGCTGCTGCAATACAATCGAGGCAGTTGCAATTGTCCAGGCACCGCGACCGAACGTGCCAACTGCTAAGAGATCGTCTGTTGCATCATAGATTAAATCTTGCGCGATAGCGTTGGGCAAGTTGATTCCTAGATCCGTCCAAGTAGGCGCGCTGTTTGGGTTTGAAGCGCGATAGACACCACCCTGGCCACCGACCAACAGTACAGGTTGGCTTCCGCCATTGCGTACAAACTGAATTGTCCGCAGGTCATTGGTGTAGATACCTAGATTACCCGTCAGATTGGTAAAGACAGTATTTGTGCCCGAGTTGTCCGTTACGGCTTTAAACACAGCGCCGTTGCGATCCAGAATATAGGCTGTGTGCCAATCGGCCGGATCCATGACGATGTCTACCACACCTGCCCCGCCCGCGCTGCCATAGTTTGCAACTAGTGTCGGCAAACCATTGCCGCTGGTGCGCAGAAAAAGATTGCCGCCCGCGCCGACCCACAGAACCTGCAAGTTCGCAACACCGCCCGACATACCTCCGTACGCGATTGGACTAACGGACGGATAGCCTTGCGATGGGTTCACAGGACCAACAGTCCCAGTGGGACGGAATTGACCGGGCGGCAGACCTGCATTGCTAACACCACCTAGAGAAGTCAGCGTCTCGCCTTGATCCGTTGATTCGTAAAGGAAACTCGTTCCGATCATCATTCGGCGTGGGTCAACTGAGTTTAGCGCATAGGCCTGAATAAATTGAATCGTTGTACCGCCGACAACGTTGGCTTCGACCTGCGAAAGCGTCTGCCCGCCGGTTCCGTTGACTACCTGGGCTACTGCTGTCGCATTCGAACAAATACCCACGTTTTGAATGGGATTGTTCGCGGCATCGAAACCTTGTCGGGTGAAGCAGGCGAGATTCTGTTCGCTGCCATAGTGAATCGACGCGACTCCAGCGTTGGTGATATTATCGACTTGGGCGATCCCGCCATCAGCACCTGTGCGGTCAGTCATCGTGAACGAAGTTGGCGGAGCTCCTGGGAACGCGCCCGGACTGGTCTGCTGCGGACTGCCGTTGTCTTGTGTGCCTCCGAAAATCGCATTGTTCAACGAATCGTAAGCGATCGAATACAACTCAGCCGTGCGCAGGTCTCCGTTGACCGAAGTCCAGACGCGAGCATTGGTATTGGGACTCGTCAAGCGATAAACACCACCATCATTTGCCTCTAACAAGTTCCCGTTGGCGTCAAACTCCAAGTCGCGAGAATCTGGATGAGGCGAGGTGCCGTTGGCGTTAGCACAAGTCACTTGAAGCCACTGAGTGCCTGCGGGGAGGGACGCGTCACCACGATTAGCGCGACCACTTGGGCGACCGCATGCGGCTGTGTTCGTTCCAACTACGCTGCTTACGAACACTACGTTGGGGTCGGTGGGATCGGCTGCAATACTTGTATGTCTTGGAATTCCTAAACCTGGCGGCTGATCCATGGCAACCCAGTTCGCACCTTGATTGGTCGAACGAAATGCGTTCAGAACAAACGTTCCGCCACCTTGATTGTCAAACGTAACGGCATAAACAACGTTGTTGCCTGGACTGTTATGCACAGCCATCTCGACGAAGTCCGCAGTGGTAATAACGGCATTGGGAATATTTGAATTGACTGGATTAAAGGTTTGACCGCCATCGGTGCTAATAAAGAACCCGTTCGTCGCTCCGACAATCGATGCGTAGAAGCGATTAGGATTAGCTGGATCAGCGTCCAAGTCCACAACGTTTCCAGCACGCACAGGTGCCGCACCAAATGTAAGGCCACCGTCGGTGCTGCGGAATATGCCGTTGTTGGTTGCAGCCAGAACAACCTGAGTCGCAGGTGTACCAATAGTTGTTGGGACGATTTGATTGATTTGCCTGCCAACCAAGCTTGGACCAATCACGGACCAAGTCGTGCCGCCATCTGTCGTCTTCAACACACCAATTTGTGGTCCGCCATCTCCAAAACCGCTGCTCGTGGTGCCTGTACCGACGTAGAGTGTATTGTTCGTTGCATCGAGCGGACTGAGTGCAATGGCACTGGTCGACAGCGTGCCGAACTGGTCGGTCAATGGCGTCCAAGTCGGATTGGCCGCAGTAGCATTCGTGGTCCGCCAGACGCCACCGTTAGTACTGGCTACAAACAATCGGTTCGCATTGGTTGGATCGGGCGCCATTGCCGTAACAGCGCCCGCCTGGGGTCGGCCTGGAATTCCTTCCACGTTGTTACCATTCAAGATTGTTCCCGGGCCCTGTTCAACCCAATTCGGAACACCGCTTAGATCCACCGCCAGCAACTCGCGGTTTTCCAGGTATTCGAGACACAAGCTCCGCAATCGCTTACCCATGGAAGCCGGAGTTTTGATTTTCAAGGAACTTTTACGCTTCGTTGTTGTTCTATTCATAGGATGCTCCGTAACTGGCTGACGACCTATGGCATTGTTGGGGCAATCGCAGGTTGCAACCGAAATCTCGAAAATGGGCAATTTGAGAAAATCAAGAATTTGCGATGAGTATAGTTGGAAACGGCTTAAGCTTCTTGTGGAACCAACAATTACATGCTTCTGGCGGAATGGTCCGCACTACTTAGCGCCTCTCCGAAAAGGAGTCTGACCCTTTGGAGGTAACGCGATTAGCTGACATTTTTGTTGTTGCCGGAGAGGGTCAGACCCCTTTTCGGACAGGCTCTTAGAGTCCCCACTTTCACGAAAAAATGGAAAGGAACCTATGAGTTCTAATCGCTTAAGAGCCGCCGGGCAACAATTTACAACTAAATTCGCAATTCTTTAGCAGTGATTTTTAGTTGGCCAATCGCAGCTTCGAGCCTCCGCCGGAGGCATCGTTAGTTGACTTTTAAAGTGATTGAGGAGCCGACGAGTGAGCGAAATGTCCATTTGACAATTCAAATTCGTTGTTTTCCAATCCCCGAAAGTATTAAATCTAAACGGGCTTTCATCGGCGATTGAACTAACCCAACTACGGTAATTCAACCTGCACAGGACTTGCCAAGTAACCGATTAGGTCACGAACTTGATCATTGCTAAGAGGCTGCAACAATCCATCGGGCATCATCGAGACCTGCGACAATGTGCGTTGCTCAATCTCCGGTTTGGGAATAACTAGTCGCTCGTTGGCGGTCTGCACGATAACCGCTTGGTCGCCTTCATCGACAATCAACCCAGTGATGACTCGGCCTGCGTCGGTAAGAATGACCTCCATTTGGAAGTCCTTCGAAACAGCCGCACTCGGATCGATCAAATTCTCGAGCACATAATCCAGATTGGTTCGCTGCGATCCGGTGATCTCGGGACCAATCATTCCGCCCGCGCCAAACATTCGATGACAGTTCCCACAGCTCTTGTCAAACAACGCACGACCCGCTGGCAAATTCGCTCGCTGTAACGCTTCCGCCGTCAAGCGTTTTTTATAACCCGCAATTAACTTTGCCTTGTCACCCGGAGTCGTTCGCAGCTCGCCCCATGCTTTCGTAATCCGAGCGCTCAACGCCACGTTGTTCAAGCTCAACAATTGACGTGCAGTGAACGCTGTCACATCTTTTCGTGGTACACGATCCGTTTCAATCGCATCCATCAGCTTCGTGCCCCAAGCCACTCGCGAAGCAAGTGTTTGCAAAGCGTCTTGTTTTGTAGAACTGTTCAGTCTTTCATAACGACCTAGCAATAGCTCTGGCGTCGCAGATTCATCAAACTCAGCTAGCCCTCGAATCGCTTCACTCTGCACCGCCGCATCGTCCACCAAATCCACCAGCAAAGCACCAACACCCGGGGCCTTCTTAGCAATTAACGAACGCACCGCTCGTTGCCTATCGGTTGCAGAAGCTGTTTTATCGATCGCTAAACTTTGCAACGACTGCAGAGCCCGCGAATCACTGAATACCAACGCCAACTCAATCGCGGCCAAACGCACTCGAGCAGATTTGCCATTATCCAGTTTCGCAAACGCCTCCGTCCAACTCTGCGGCATCGCTACCGAACGTTGACCCTCTAGACCCTTCAACATGCCGGACAGCAAATCTAATTGAAACGCCTCATCGCTGTTTTCAATTAGCAGTTGGGTTAATCCTTCGAGTCCAAGTTGGGCTTGCCCATGCGACGCGACTCGACGCGCGATGTGATTACGATCTAGCGGAATGGCGGCTCCCCGCGCAAGGTCAACAAACCGCGACAATTCGCTATCCACCAGCGGTTCGATCCCGTACCAAATCATCAACGGTAAATTCTGATCCTTGGCATCTTCCGCATGTTTAAGCAAACCACTGGCGATATCCCAGCGATCCTTGAGCGGCAAGCGTTGGAGCGAACTAGCTAATTGCAATCGCACGTAAGCTGATGTGTCACTGCCTGCCATGGCCGCTAACCGGTGCAGACCCGTTGGACCAGCTTGAAAATTCTCGCATAGCAATTTTACCGCCCAGCCTCGTATGTATTCGGAGGGATGATTCAACTGACTGACTAAGAACGCATCATCGATGCCGCCGATCGCATGCAGGGTCCAAAGAGCTCGCAACTTGCGTGGTACTTCTTGATGCTCAACAAACATTTTTAGTAACGCCTTGCGAACGAGTGTCATATCTCCGCCTGCTGCGGCCCGCTCTTGCAGCACTCGCCGCGCATGGCGCACGTGCCAGTCGTTGTGATGTAGATGGAGCGCTACTAACTCGTCGTCTGACAATTTTGCAACGTTCACGTCGATGGGTTTTGCGTCGCCATAGGTGACTTTGAAAATGCGTCCGGTCTCGCGCTGTGTATTGCGAACGCTATGGCACTCGCCGATATCCGACCAGTCCGTAATAAACACACTGCCATCGGGACCATACTGAATGTTCACTCCCACATGCCACGGATCTTTTGAACGG
>JANODD010000110.1:0-81477 GCA_031412515.1 Planctomycetia bacterium
GACTATACCACCGTAATGACCAGCTTCAGTTCAAACTCCTAAGCGGGACGCTCTTGTTAGCCTCCGGTTCAAGACACAACCGGAGGCTAACGCCTTCCGGCTGATAAGACTATACCACCGTAATGACCAGCTTCAGTTCAAACTCCTACCAGGGCATGTATTACCGCGGCCAATGTTGAATATTCCGTAGGCGCTGGGGTGCGCGACGTTTATCACTTCGGCGACTACTGTGCATGCTTCCTCGGCATTGGAACGACAATATTGATTCGATCCTATGCGCTTCGGTACACTAGCAAACCAGCACACAAAACCAATTAGCGCAACATCAAAAGGCGCTCGCCGAGAACTTTAACGAGATCCTTAGTTAGAAACTTGAGCCGGAGGGGCTAGCCGATTTTGAATAACAAGAACAATCGGCTAGCGCCTGAGGCTCACACTAGCACGATGTTAGAGCATGGAACGATTCGACCGAGTGGAGTTCGCGAACCGTTTGTACCGATGCAGACCATGGACCTGGTCGAGTTCTTAGCGCAGCATCCGGCTCTCGGTCCCAGCGATCAAGCTAACTTTCGCCAGTTAGCGTCCTTGATTCTTTCCTTGCTTCATCATTTGTATCGTCAACGTCATGAGCAGTTGGCATACGCCTATGCGCCGCTTGATCCGGACCGCGATACAAGACTCTCGTATGTGCCGATTCCCGTCCAGCGCGATCGAATGACCGAAGAAGTCTTTGCTAGAATGCAAGACGCGTTGAAGCGAGCCAACTACCGCCGACTTAGCCCAGCCGAT
The DNA here is from genome assembly GCA_031412515.1 of Planctomycetia bacterium. Classification (GTDB taxonomy): domain Bacteria; phylum Planctomycetota; class Planctomycetia; order Pirellulales; family Pirellulaceae; genus Aureliella. The sequence goes on from JANODD010000110.1 coordinate 790, forward strand.
ATTCAACAAGCGCTGAGAGCCGCTAGCCAATGGGGGGTTCGCATGCGGGTCAATTTTCGTACCCTGCAGCGCATTGAGGTTTATGCACGCGGTTTTGTGATCGGCAAGCGAGCGCGTCGCAGTTGGCAGAAGTTCTTTAGATTTGAACGCTATGACGTGCCGCTGTATTTAAGATTGGTTGTCGTATTTCGAATTTTGGAAGGCCACAAGTCCCCTGAGCATTTCGATTCAAGGAAAGTCTACCTGCGGATGTTTAAAAACGTACCGCAGCAAGATGTCGACATGATGCTACCGGCGAGTGGTATTCAGATGTCTTGGCTCGATCACTCGAAAATTGTTTTGCCATCGATGTACGCGATGGGTATGACGCTTTGGAAAGTGCTCCGCAACGTCTTGTTGCTGACCTTGGTGGGACTATTCAAAACGGTCGCCTTGTTTTTTGTAGTCTTGTTCGCGCTTGGTTTTGGAGTGAAATCGATGTTCACCTACTCCGTTAACACTCGGCGGCGATACTTGTTAAACATGGCTCAGAGTTTGTATTACCAGAACTTGGACAACAATGCCGGTGTGATGTTTCGCTTGCTAGAAGATGGAGAGCAGCAAGAGGCATGCGAATCGGTGTTGGCGTATTTCGTCGCGGCAGTCGTTTTGGCGGGACGAAAGAATGTGACGCTTGCAGAGATAGCTTCGCAGTCTGAAGCGATCCTGCTAGAAGCCACAGGTATTTCTGTCGCTTTCGATATCGAAGCCGCTACGCGAGACTTGGTTCATCTTGGGATATTGAAGATGAATCAAGAATACTGGACCGCATTGCCCATGCAAGAAGCGGTCAAAGAGCTAGACGCAACGCTGGAGAATTGGTTCAGCGTTTGAAGTGGGGGTAGGCGTCCTGCCTGCCATTGCACCGAGCAAAGTCATTTTGCATTTTTCAGTTTGCACTTTAACTTTTTCAATGGTTGCTCTGCTTAAGCGATAAGCTAAACGCAAGGCCGCGCGTGAAAATTTGTGAAAGGTAAGATGAGAACTGCAAAATGCAAAATGTTCGAATCCAACAAGTCGGGAGCTAGTGGACGGACGGGACGAGAGTCCCATTCTACCTACCGTCCGCGTTGAACAGCTTCAGCACGAGCTTTCTTACCAGCGGCGGTTTCGTTAGCCAGCTTATTTTCGGAGCCTTCTGGGAAGTACTGCACATCGTCGTACAGGTAATATGGGCTCGGCAATGTTTGGCCGGCCACGGAGACTTGGCAACCAACTGACGGGGCAAGTCCACCTGCGAGGATGAGTCCCAGGAAGGCAAAATGCCATGCACGCGAACGCTGGGTATCAGTCATCTGTATATCTCCTCGACATCCATCCATGATTGCACTTGATTGCTGCTGCGTTGGCCAAAGCACATTTGGCTCGAACGGGCCACGATAGCGAGGCCTGCGGTACGAACCTGCAATGACGGCATTCGTCGTTGGCAAGCTCTACCGGTTCTATCGGATTTATAGCGCGTCCTGTCCAATAAATCGCGGTGCGAGTGTACTAATTCTTGCTCAGAACCTACCAAATCGCTTTGTTTAAATGCTGGCAAAAGCTATCCAATTTGGGTGCCGACGGTCTAAAATGAGTAAACCCCATAGCGCTGAAAACTCATCTGGAACTGGTCAAATGACTTCGAAAACGCAGTTAATACTTGCGGCACTTTTGTTAATAGCTCCACTTGGCGGTCGATGTTTGGCTCAAACCATTCGTGAAGCGCCGCGGTCCGAGTACTACTTGGCGCGCGAGCTTTACGAAACTGGACGACTGGCGGATGCAGCGGAGGGGTTTCGTTTAACGCTTACTCGATCCGAGCGCATTAAGGAAGAGGGATGGATCGATAGCATTCCACCGATGGTCATGCTTGGCGAATCGTACTACCACATGGGCAAAGTCACCATGGCAATGGAGCAGTATGACAACGCGCTCAAAATTGCCATGGCCTACTCAAACTGGATTGAACAGGTTGCGGCACCCATCGAACTGCGACCGCTCGATAGTAAGCTAAAGGGAATCAACTGGTTTACGGCTTCTCGTTCAACTCATTCAAGCGCTACGCCTGAGCCAGGTCAATTGACTATCGAACTGGTTGGGCAGGGAGTTGGAGCCCCGATCGAACTGACCGCGCGTGTTGACGTGTCTGAAGTACTTCGCGCGATGGCGGTTGCGATTGTCCGTCGCGGCGAACTTCTCGGACCTCTCGCCAAGCACTCACCTTTGGCGCTGCCTTTGAACGAGTTGCTAGGACGCAACATAGCGCAGCGGGCTGAATGGGCCAAAGCGTCATGGCGGTTAATGCGTGGATTGCATGCGTTGTCAGTTCCGAGCGATGTCGATGCGTTTGCGATCATCAAAGCTAACGCATATGTAGGCACCGACATCGATTACTTCATGACTTCTTTGGCTTTGTTGCAGCTTGGCAAACACCAGTGGAAGCAGAGCAATATTGGCGCTGCACTTCCTTTCTGGCAGGATGGAGCGTTGACTGCAGCTCGAAATGAACAGTTTTCGATACTCGCTGAGACTTTACAGACCCTTTCGGCTGCGTGCACTGCCAGCAATCGAATCGATCTGCTCGGAGCCATTCAAAATGCTTCAACTTGGGGAATCAAACACAGTGCGACGGTTCATGCCAACGGCTTTGCGGGCGCGGCGGAGTTGGCAACCATGTCGGGCGATTGGAGCGTTGCCGACGTCAACAGTCGGCAAGCTGCTGCAGCATTTCGAATTCGCGATGTAATGCTTCCGCGCGCACAAGCTCAGTTGTTCTTTGCCAACGCAATCACCGCATTTGGACAGGGCCGCGGCACATTTGGCCAGCAGAGTTTAGAGTCTGCGTTAAAGATCATGCGAGGTACCGCGCAAGATGGTGCGATGGCCAAGCAGATATTTCAGATGCAAATGGTTTTGAACTTACTGCAAGGTAATGTTTTGCAAATAGTTGACGCCGAAGCGTTGCTCGATGAGATTCTGCGTGAGCCAGGCGCCGAGCAGTGGCAAGCTGACCCGCTCGAAACAATCGCAGCTATGACAACGTCAGCGGTCCCGGCTTACGCGACGTGGCTGGACCTTGCTGAGCGACGAGGAAATAAAGAGCAAATTGTTGAACGCATGGATCGCGTTCAGCGTCAGCGTTTTTATGAAGCCTTGCCGCTCGGTGGTCGTCTGTTTAGTTTGCGTTCTGCGCTAGTTTCCGACCCAAATCAATTGCCTGCCGACATGCAAGCAACGGTTGCGCAAATACAGCAAGGTGCGCCTGATCTGGCCAAGAACACACTCCGTATTGCTGCGATGCTCGCGCCGCTCGCCACTGCCCCACTACCGATTGAAGAGCGCCACATTTCAACTGACTTGCGGAAGAACCTCACTGACTTTGGCAAGGCAATCGAGGTCCAAGAGAACCTCCTGCATCTACAAGCCCTCAAACGCAGGCCATTAAATCGCTACGTTCCATTCACCGCATCCACCGCGACGGTACAGGCCGCCCTTGATGCGGATGATTTAACACTTGGCTTTGTATGTACTGGAGGCAAACTCTACGGCACGGCGATTACGAACAATGCTGTAGAGACTTGGAGTTCGGGCGATCTGCCACAAATTGAAGAGCACACCAAGTCACTACTGAGCGAGATCGGCATCGGAGCGTCGTCTAAAGTAACTCCTACACAAGCAACTGCGGCCGACGCAACTTGGCGCGAGACGACTGGAAAGCTTTATGCGAAATTGCTGCCCGCCAAGATTCAAGCGATGGTCGTTGCAGCAGATCGAATTATCGTAGTGCCGGATGGAATGCTATGGTATTTGCCATTCGAAATGCTGCCATCATCTTCGCGATCACTGCATTCGAACTGGCTTGCAAAACACCCTGTTGTTTACCTTCCTACCTTGGGGAGTTTGCCGTTGATCGACAGTGGCGCCCCTAAGGTAGAGCGAACACTGCACGCAGCCTCATCTTTCTTTAGCCAAGACAAGTCCATTAACGATAGCTTGACCGAAAAAACAATGGTAGGAAACTCAGGATGCCAGCGCATCGACATCAACGCCAAGAATCACTCACCGTTGGTACATTGGTCACGATTAATGACGGAGCAGTTGTTAATTACGGCCAAGGTTGACGCGGCTCAGCGCCCCCTTGAAACCAACATGCTGCCACTCGAAGGATCGCGGTCGGCCCAGTTAGGAACATGGTTCGAATCACCCTGCCGAGCGCCGGCGCGATTGTTAGTTCCAGGGTATCAAACGTCCGCCGCGACGAACAATTTAGCAGACGGCCGAGAATTGTTTATTCCTGCTTGTTCTCTGTTATATAACGGTACTCGGACGGCGTTGCTAAGTCGCTGGTCGGTGGGTGGTCGGAGTTCCCAAGTTTTCTTGTCACGATATCTACAGGAGTTGAATCGTGAATCGCCTTCGGTCGCTTGGCAAAGATCCGCTGCCGCCCTATGGACAGACGAGTTTCTCATTGCGGACGAGCCTGCGCTGCTTCCCAGCGGAAAGGAAACTGCTGCACTGGTCAGCGGCCAACATCCGAAACTTTGGAGTGGATACATGGTGATCGGTGATAGTCAACCACCGCCGCCTCAGTTACCTTAGTTGCCTTCGCGGCCATCAACTTGGGCTAAATGCTCGGATTTTTGTTGGTGCCGACCCTATTCTAGTTCGCTCGACAAAGACATTGCATGCATGTTATTCATCACGGCGCCCTCCATGGCGTTACCGGTTCTTGCCATCAGCTAGTTGTCGATCCAACTCGATCGGTGTTAGTCGACTGCGGGCTTTTTCAAGGTGAAGATGCGAAGGGGCGTGATGAAGCCGCGATCGATTTCCCCCTTCATGGCATCAAGAGTTTGATCCTGACCCATATTCACGTCGATCATGTCGGCCGACTCCCTTATTTAATGGCTGCAGGTTTCGATGGCCCGATCTATTGCAGCCCACCCACGGCGAAATTACTTCCACTAACCATGGAAGATGCAATGCGCGTCGGTGTTACGCGTAACAAGAAACTAATTGAGAATTTTATTCAAAATATGCGCCGCCGACTTCGACCATTAGAGTATGGCAGATGGCATAAAATTGAGGGAGGAGTTGAAATACGTTTGCAGCCTGCCGGTCACATTCTAGGATCGGCGTACATCGAAGTTGAGCACAACGGAGAACGTTTTGTATTCAGCGGCGATTTGGGCAGCCGCAACCAGCCTCTGCTAACTGAACCTGCCAGCCCCGAGAAGGCTGATTTCCTGGTACTCGAAAGCACCTATGGCGACCGTATTCATGTCGACCGTGAGCAACGTCGAAAGCACCTCGAGGATATCCTCTGCCGGACCATGGAGAATTCTGGAGTAACAATTGTCCCAGCATTCAGCGTGGGACGAACTCAAGAACTGCTGTTCGAGTTGAATGAGATTTTTCATCGTGTCGAGCAGCGTTGCGGTTGCACATTGCTCAACAATGTTGACGTAATCGTCGATTCACCGCTCGCAAATCGGTATACCGAGATTTATGAAGACTTGCAGGAATATTGGAGTGAGGAAGCAAAGCAAGTCCTTACTTACGACGCCCAGCCGCTTGTATTTGATAACCTCTTCACGATCAACGAAGGTGAGGAGCATCGGGATTGCGTGGATAAGTTGAAGGAAACTAAGCGTCCGGCAATTGTCATTGCCGCAGGCGGCATGTGCGCCGGTGGTCGTGTCGTGAACTACTTAAAAGCCTTTATCGGAGAGCCGACGACCGATATCGTCTTTATGGGCTACCAAGCCATTGGAACGCCAGGACGCTACATTCAAGAAACCGATTGGGTGAAACTGGACGGTCGTCGATATGACATTCGTGCCGCCGTTCATGTGCTGGACAGTTATTCCGCCCACGCAGACCAAAGCGATTTACTTAAGTTCGTCGATGGGATGAAGGAACGTCCCAAAGCAATTCGATTGGTACATGGTGAAGAATCCGCCAAGGCTGCATTAACGCGAGAACTGTTGCAAAGAGGGTACATGGTAGTTTGACATGATGGACAACGCTCAACTTCGACAACTTGGTACATCCGAATTGTGGGTCAGTCCCGTTGCCTTTGGATGCTGGCCCATCGCTGGCATCTCTTCGCTGGAAGTAACGGATGAGTGGAGTATTAAGACGCTTCATGCAGCCTTCGATGCAGGCATCAATTTCTTCGATACGGCCTTCTCGTACGGCTACGATGGCGAAGCAGACCGATTACTGCGGACCGCATTTTCAGATCGACGTGATCGAGTGATCTTGGCCAGTAAAGTCGGATCGCACTACGATAAAGACCGTCGCCGCATCGTCGACGGCCGCCCTGAAACGCTCATCGCTCAAGCGGCAAGTATTGTGCAGCGACTCGAAATCGCACAACTTGATCTGTTATATCTCCATCAGCCTGATCCATCAGTAGCGATCGAGGAATCAGCAGGCGCGATTGCAGAGATCGTCGCACGCGGTTGGGCTCGATATGCGGCTGTGTCCAATGTGAACGCGGATCAACTCGTCAAGTTTCACGCAACGTGCCCTGTGGTGGCTGTTCAGCCCTTTTTCAACATGCTGCAACAAAACGAGTGGCTGGCTATTCGCGACGTATGCACTCGACATTCAATTAGTGCTGTTTGCTATTGGGTGCTCATGAAAGGACTGCTGGCTGGAAAGTTGCCGCGCGACCACAAGTTCGATCCTCGCGACCGACGCTTGACCTACGATATCTATCAAGGCGAGCAGTGGGAACGCAGCCAAAATTTCCTGGATCGGCTCAGAGGCCTTAGCGCGGAACTGGGTTGCACCGTCTCGCAGTTGGTCGTAGCCTGGACAGTCCAGCAACCGGGAATAACGGTCGCCTTATGCGGGGCAAAACGTCCTGAACAGATTGAAGAGACGGCGTGTGCCATGTCGCTAACAATTGAGGACGCTGTGATGAATCGTATCGACGGCTGGTTACATGAAGTCAACGCAGATGCGGCATCTCCCTAAAAATCGATACTTTCCTTGCCCTGACGAGTCGCAGAATCGGAAATTCTGTTTAAGCTGTTTGAACTGTAGAACCGCCGGTCTGGGGTCAGAGCACAATTGTAAATTCGGTTCAAATTCGGCGGTTACAAACCGCACTTCTGATGTCAACGAGAATAAATTGAACGACTATTTGATTGCCGCAATCGTCGGCGTGGTTGAAGGATTGACCGAGTTCCTGCCCGTTAGTTCGACGGCCCACATTCGAATCGCTCAAAAACTTTTGCAAGTCGATCTCGATGACAGCTACTGGAAAATGTTTGCCATCGTCATCCAACTCGGGGCGATCCTTAGCGTTGTCGTTTATTTTCGCAGCCGCATCATTGAGTTCATCAGGAGTTTTCCCAGCGGCAAATTCGGTGATCGCAAGTGGTGGAATCATCCGCTCGCATTGGTGGTCATCAGTTTTGTAGTGACCGCTGTGCCGTGTTACTTGATTGACGACCAAATCGGTGAGAAGCTTGAGAACTTGAACGTGATTGGCTGGGCACTGATCGTGGGCGGGATCGTTATGTGGGTAGTGGATCGTAGGTTCAGTGATCGAGCCACCACGTTGAACATGGAAAGTATGAGTCTCAAACAATCTTTGGTAATCGGCTTTGCGCAGATCTTTGCTGCTGCGCTGCCGGGTACTAGTCGATCGATGGCGACAATTGCTGGTGGCCAGTTGACGGGTTTGTCGCGGACCGCCGCACTTGAATTCAGTTTCTTTCTTTCGATTCCAGTTATGTTTGCAGCCACATCATTCAAGATGCTGCAATTTGTGATGAAGAATGATACACCTGTTTCAACTCATCAATGGGGCGTTTTAGCAGTCGGTTTTGGCGTCAGCTTTGTGGTTGCGCTCGGTGTGATTGCATGGTTCATGGGCTGGGTGAGGAAGCACGGCTTTGCGCCGTTTGCGATCTATCGACTGATTGTCGGCACGGCGGTCTTGTACTGGCTCGCTTAATTGCCCGCGTCTTTGCGGGTTCTGCCGGTTTCTCACGAAACCAGCTACCTTGCATTCTGCCTAACGTCGAGTCGATGCTTTTCCGCCCGGGATGAGCGCAAGAAACTGACGTTCACTGAGCAAGCGAATACCTTGTGAATTCGACGCGCTCGCATTTTGGTTCTTATCGCTAGCCAGAGAATTGCAAACTACCTGTCCTGCGTCTTCGAGCGAACTACCGCAAGCAACTACGTAATTCGTTTCAGGCGTGATGTTCATCTGACAGGTCGCTCCCAAGCGCTCGGCCAGTTGAATGGTTTCTGCAATGCTCAAGCCGCGAAGTGGTCCGAGGAACACAAAGTTGCGTCCAGAAAAGGGCAGCTCACCAGCTGAAGCTGACAGAACGATATGCGGATCGACGCCCGCTTTGGCCGCGGCGCCTTTAAGCGGAAATCCCCAACGATCCGCCGACGCTCTTCCCCAGCCCTCGCCCGCGTCCGCGCGCTTGGTGCGCATCGATCGGGGCGAAGTGATCAATCCTTGTCGGTAATTTCCGCGACGGATACTCAGCGCTTTTTCAACTGCGGCCAGTTCGCTTTGTTCGCATGTCTTTGCGACGGCAAGTGCAATCGATGCACAGCAGCGCGCGTCTTCAAGGGCATCGTGATGCCTAAACGAAATACCCAACCAAGTTCCCAGCGGCTTCAATCCGTATCCTGAACGTCCGGGCCATGCACCGCGAGCTAGCGACCGCGTGCAGGTGAACTCCAGGTCTGGACAGGCCACATCGAAAGCTCCCAAACTGCTAACCAAAACGCCGAGATCAAATCGAGCGTTGTGAGCGATAATGACTTCGCCTTCGAGCAGTGGTTGCAATTCGCTCCATATTCCTTCCATGGTCGGAGCGCACTCGACATCCTTAGGCCGGATTCCATGAATCGAAATGTTGCGGGGAGAGAAGTACATCCTCGGCGGTCGAATCAGCCAACTATGTTCAGCCGCAATCGCGCCGTCGCGGACCACAACCGCCGCTAGCTGGCAAGCGCTGTCTGCCCCGTTGTTCGCCGTCTCAAAATCAATTGCTACAAATCGCATCGTGCATCTTCATCCGTGTCTGGAACCGCTCATTTCCCGATCCTCACATTTTCTATTCGCGCTTATGCATGGGATTGTGTCAAGAGAGCTTGGCGAGAATTGAAATCCTTGCCTTTAGAGCTGGAATCGAGGAAGATTGACTCCTAGTGGAGCGTCCAGATTGAAGTTTAGGGTCGTAGATGTAAGCCTTCGGCGCTAGCCCAATGTCACTCACTTTCGAATTGCTGTACTCAATATAAGGATAGTATTTGATTGCCGAGGTTAAAGTCTATCAGCCGGAACGCGTTAGCGTCCGGTTAATGGATACAAACCGGAGGCTAAGGAGAGCGTCCCGCTTAGGAGTTTGAACTGAAGCTGGTCGTTACGGTGGTATAGTCTTATCAGCCGGAAGGCGTTAGCCTCTGGTTGTGTCTTGAACCGGAGGCTAACGCCTTCCGGCTGATAAATCACCTGTAAATCCGCGTTTTCAAGTTCATTCCTAAGCAGGACGCTTTCTAACGCGTTCCGGCTGATTAGTCCAACGGTACTGAGGTGTTGCGATTTCGCAAAGTCGAGAAAGTGAGTGACATTGGGCGCTAGCCGCGGGTGAACGAAGTACTTGACTCGACGGGACTTATTAACAATCTAATGACCAACGATTTACGGTCGACAGATTAACGTTGGACGAATTTTTAGTCTCGTGCACGACAACCACGTCGTTCATCCGCGGCTAGCGCCGTCGGCTCACTGATGTTGATCCCAAATTAAAGTTGGACGAAGCACCAGTTGCTTTAGAAAGCCCTTTTAGAGGTATGCGTAATGCGCCGACGTACATTTGTTGGAACCTTGTTCAGCGGAACGCTCTTAAACGTTACTTGGAATCAACGCGGTTTGTCGGCCAATCAACCCACTGTTCAGCCGCTTGGGCCATCCCAACCAAGCGAGGATGTTTTTGCTTACATCGCGCGACTTCGCCAGAAATTCGACCTTGCACTCTACTTGCAAGTCCTGGGGGCGGCTAACGAATTCAAAGAAGGCGATCAAATCGTTGGAGTAGCAGCGGCGGATGAACCATCACGGCTGGTCGCTAGAACTCTGTTGGCCAATACTCGCTTGGAAGACATCGATGCCCATCCGCCATGGAGCGACGACTTGTCGAAAGTCATCGCAAGGGTTCCTGAGGCTATCTGGATTGGAAAAACGCTCGGCGAACTGAAGGAGTTTCTACTTACTCGGACTGAGACTGAGATTCATGCGATCAAGGATGCACTATCGAGCGATGTCATTGCGTGCGTCGTAAAACTGATGAGCAACGAGGAATTGACTGCTGTTGGAAGAAAAGTTTTCAATCGTTTGCCCAATAGTAACATCGGTGCGCAAGGTTATTTAGGCGCGCGGGTTCAGCCGAACTCACCGACCGATAACCTGGATGATATTCGCTGGCAAGTCTTTGATGCATTCGCTTATGCCGTCGGCGACGTACTGCTGGGAACAAATCCAGTTTCCAGCGATCCGAAGTCCGTTGCGGCGATTGAGTTGGCGCTGCAGGATATCTTAAAGACGTTCGACATCAACGACGTGATGCCGCATTGCGTTCTCGCTCACATCGATGTTCAGGCTATGGCTGAGGCCGAACATCCGGGTGCAACCGCGCTGTGGTTTCAGAGTATCGCTGGCAACGATTCAGCCAACACGACCTTTGACATCTCCGTTGAGAAGATGATTAAGCATGCCAAGTCTCGCACTAGCGGAGCGTTTGGGTTGTATTTTGAGACCGGTCAAGGAGCAGACTTTACGAATGGACATGGCCATGGCATGGACATGCTGATCCACGAGTCACGCAAGTACGGTTTCGCGCGGGCTCTCACGGAAACGGTTCGATCGGCGCGGGTGCAAGCTGGCCAGTCGCCCGACGCTTGGGTGCACGTGAACGATGTAGCAGGTTTTATTGGTCCCGAAGTCTTTCGCAGCAAAGAACAACTTGTGCGGTGCTGTCTAGAAGACATCGTCATGGGCAAGCTTCATGGCTTAACGATCGGCTTGGACGTTTGCTCGACGCTGCACATGGATGTGACGCTCGATGACCTGGATTGGTGTCTCGATCAAGTCGCACCAGCTTGTCCGGCCTATCTGATGGCATTGCCGACTAAGATCGATCCCATGCTCGGGTACCTGACAACGGGATTTCAAGATCATGTGCGATTGCGAGAGAAATTCGGTTACCGAGTCAACGATCGAATGTGGAGGTTCTTTCAGGCGCTACAAATTATTGACGCTGATGACAAACCGACTGAGCACTTTGGCGATCCGACCTGGGTTTATTTGCAGTATTTAAAACGCAAAGGTGACCTGCGAAACACCCAAGCGATCCTCGCCGAAGGTCGCAAGCGGCTGGACGAAGTTCGCGCTCGTGGAGTCTTCGTCGCAGAAGGTCATGGAAAACAAAACTGGGACTTAAATGAAAATCTAAGTAGCGACATTCGAACAATCTATAGCGACGCAAAGAAGTGTATTTGGCGAGAGTGGGAAGATGCATTCGTGAGTCAGTTGCCAAATGTCCTGAAGTTGAAAACTCGTTCAACCAATCGTGAAGACTACATATTGCATCCAACTTCCGGCGAGCAACTTTCAGACGTTTCGCGCGATTCCGTTCGCAATCTACGCAATACGGAAGCCTCACCGTTCAACTGCGTCATCGTTGTCTCCGAAGGGCTCAACGCGTTGGCGGCAATGGACGAAGGACAATTAATGCCGCTTGTCTCCGGACTGCGAGAAGCTTTGAAGCCGACTGAGTTGCGTGTCGCACCGCAGTTATTAGTTGTAGATTCGGGTCGCGTTCGAGCCGGTTATCGGATCGGAGAGCTGTTGTTTCAAGGGATCGATGGCAAACGGACCATCATTCATATCATCGGTGAACGCCCTGGTAGCGGCCACCATACACTTTCGGTCTACATTACCACTGCTGACGGCTCTCAGTGGAGCATCCCTGACGCAGTTGACCACAATATTACTCGCGTCGTCTCGGGGATTGCCACTACAGCCCTTGTTCCAACATTGGCGGTGAAAGAATGCCTAAGGATTCTGGTGTGATTCTAGTCACGTTGCATTTTGAAAGGGTACAAAAAGTGCTTTTCCCTACTTCTCTGGCACGTATCCACGCGGGAAAGAGAAATCGAAATGTTGAGAGTTGCAACGCAGCCCAATCAGAACGCTTTCAAGATTATGCTTGTTTTCCTGGTTCCACCCTGGGCTGTTTATCTCGATACTGGACTTTCTAGAGCGTTTTGGACAAATGTTCTTTTAACCTTCGCAGGTATCTATCCTGGCGTACTACACGGGGTCTTCGTGGTAATCAAGCACTTGCGTTAACGTACACCCATGTGGACTACGGTGGCGGCATATGCGAGCTATTTTCGGTATAAAATGTGCATAAAGCTTGTATTCGCAGGATTCGTACTCGATCATGTAAAGTGGTGATAGAAACTAACCGTTTTATACGACCAGAGTACACCAAGAAGTAGGTATTGAGCAATTATCGATCTCCTGTTCGTTTTTCGACCAGTGTTTGAGCAATCTCGCACCGCATTTTGGTTGGCAATTTTGGAAGTCTAATTCGGCCGACTGACATGCGGACAAAAATTATGAATTCAGATCAACTATTTGAAGAACTGCGACTAGCGACTTCACCTGAAAAGCGGCAGCAACTCGTTGAAATCGGGCTGCAAAGCGGCATTAGTGTGCGAGAAGTAAGCGAGATGCTTGACTTCCTTGAGGGTTGCGCCAACGAGAGGGGGCACGCTTCGAAGAGTAGCAGCCAAGCTTCCACTAAGAGGACTAGGGCTTTAGTTTCTTTTATACGGTCGCTGTTTTGCAAACTTGGATTGAGAAGGTGGTCGCTAAAAAGGTGAATTGGATCTTGGATGCGGAAGAAAAAAGCCAGCTCATCGGATGAGCTGGCTTTGAGTTGATTCCAAGATGTGGAACCGGACGCTGGCAGCGTCCGCGCAATGTCACTCACTTTCGAATTGCTGTACTGAATATAAGGATAGTATTTGCTTGCCGAGGTTTAAGTCTATCAGCCGGAACGCGTTAGAGAGCGTCCTGCTTAGGAATGAACTTGAAAACGCGGATTTACAGGTGATTTATCAGCCGGAAGGCGTTAGCCTCCGGTTCAATACCCAACCGGAGGCTAACGCCTTCCGGCTGATAAGACTATACCACCGTAGTGACCAGCCTCAGTTCAAACTCGTAAGCGGGACGCTCTCTAACGCGTTCCGGCTAATTAGTCCAACCGTACTGGGGTGTTGCGATTTCGCAAAGTCGAGAAAGTGAGTGACATTGAGCGTCCGCCACGTGGTATCAGTCCCACCACCACTGGTCGGCGGCTAGGTTCTTGAGATTCAAACCGTCATGCTTTTTGGCGATTTCACCATTCTCGTCAGCTTTGAGGTTTTCAGATTTAAGAGCCTTGCGAGCTTGGATTTCTACGCCACCGCCGATCGGAGTAATCAAGCGAGTGCCTTTGATAACGGCGTTAATCGCCGTTTCAACTTGACGCGGTGCTGGGCGCGTCTCAACAGCGAATTTGTCTTCGTGAGCAAGGACGCCTTGGTCCCAACCCGATTCGTCATAGAACTTGTGGTCCTGAATGAAGGCTGCGGCAATCGTTAAATCTACTAGATTTCGAAGTTGTCCGTATACGGGACTTTGAGCGGCAATAGCTTCGAACTTCTTCGTAAAATCAGTTGTAAACGCTTTGCTGGCTGGGTTGGCAGAACCACCCTTTGATTTGCGTGAACCATCGCGGTTCACCAATTCGTCTTCTCCAATCAACTTCAGTCCCTGGCCAACCATTTGCATGGCATGACCATCTTCACTGCATGCGACTGCGTTGTAGTCAGGCACGAAAAACCATCGGATCAATGCGTTGTTGGGAACCACTGACGATCCGAGTTTTTGAATGTAAGTCGTCATTGGAACAGGTGGCGCTTCAAGACCAATACCGATCAATTTCATTCGGTAGTCAGCTTCGGTCAAAACATGTGCAAAGTGAGTAGTACGTGGGACGCCATCGAGGGTAACGTCGTTCATACCCAAACTTTCGCGAAGCGCATTCACAATCGTCGGCACTTGGTTAGGTTGATAAGTCGACCCGATTTGCTTGAGCGTTTCTTGCATACGAGCCAAACCTTCTTTGGTTGGGTCGATCGAAACTTTGATCATGTTCGATGTGTCGCCCTTCGGTGGGAAAGCGCGAAGCGCTACCACAAGGTCCTCAAGCAAAACGCATGGTTTACCAGTGTCCACACCAACCAATCGATTGTTCGAATCCCTTCCAAATCCTTCTGCCGGTCCAGCAAGAACGATATCTCCGCTCTCAGGGTAGAAGAAAACGTATTCAATTCGAGTCAAACCAGCGAGTGCGAACATTTCCGGCGCTAGTTGCTCTTTGGCTTGCTGTCGCTTGGCGATTTGGGCCTCAAGGCGATTTAGCGAAACCATTCGCATTTTACTTGGCCTGGCCAATTGCTGCGGTAAGGCTTGCTTTGCCGCTCGCAATTTTTGCATCGTTAATGCAGGATTATACTGCATGACTCGCAATACACCTTGTGGATCAATTTCCACACCGGCTGCGCCAGCAGTGCCACCGGCTCCACCTGCAGTACCGCCTGCGGTGCCACCTGCTGTTCCACCCGCGGTGCCGCCGGCAGTGCCCTGACCATAGAGTTGGAAGCTACCCATAAAGATAACAACTGCAAAAACAGTCATTTTGCAAAAGAAGCGATGAATTTGCATCGGTCGTTGCCCTGGGTGAAGAGTATTTCGAGAAGCTGAATCGTGATTTAAAGAGTAGTGCGCACCGTCTAACGGTGTTTCGCACTCTCGCGTTCTCTACAAGGTTAATTGCCAACCGACACAAAGGCAACAAAGTGATCCGAAACGCTGGCAATTCCCTTGAAAATCATCGGGAATATATGCGAAGAATTCGAGCCTTAAAGGTTATTCGGCACGACCGGAACCCCTCCGAGGAGCGGATGGCGGCTTCATTTTCGGCGGGGCCACCAACAACCGGTGGCTGGTTTCACCGAGTAAATCGTCTAATCGAAGTCGCAATTCCTTGGAGATTTCGACCGGGTGTTTTTTGCATTTCAGCTGAATGGTCTCACCCGTCAACAATCGCAATGCCATGGTAACTTCCATCTTTCCAGGGTATCCACGCAAAATTTCCTGGATCTTCGAAATCAGCTCGACCGAATGTTTGCTCTCTTCAACATGGATTCGCAGGCCAGCAGTGAATCGGCTGCTCGCTTCCTCGATCGGGATAATCTCGTTGGCAATCAAGTTGAATTCGTCGCCACCATCGCGTTTATCCACCGTGGCACGCATGATTACGACGGATTCAGAAACGATTAAATGACCAACCTTCGCATACCCGTCTGGCCAGCAAATGCAGCGCATCGCGCCGTCCATATCTTCTAGATCGAAATTCGCGTACTTGCTTGGTTGGTTTGGTTTCGGGTTTCGCGTGTTAGCGATCTTGATGGATGAGATCATCCCGCCAACCATTACTTCACTGCGAGCCTTCACGGACTTCAAATCAACCGACTTGTGAGTGCACAGGGTACTTAGCTGTTGCACGTACTCTGCCAGCGGGTGGCTAGACAAATACATGCCGAGCACCTCCTTCTCCATCGCCAGTTTGATCTTGTCTTCGAATTCCGGAATGTCTGGCAAGTTTTGTGTTGCTGAAGCTTGAGCTGGAACGTCTTCGTCGATCTCGTCGAAAAAGTTCATCTGCCCGCTACGTCGATCCGCCAGCGCCGTCGCGCCCGATTGAATCGCTTTCTCGACACTTGCCATCAGCTGCGAACGCCTTGCACCTAACGAGTCAAACCCTCCCGCTTTAATCAGCGTCTCGATGGTCGACTTATTACATTCAGTTGGATCCACTCGTTCGCAGAAATCAAAAATACTCTTGAACGGCCCGCCCTTATTGCGAGCTGCAGAAATCGCTACGCCGGCCCCGCCACCGCAACCTTTGACTGCAGACAGACCAAAGAAAATTTTGTTATCTGCTACCGTGAAGTCAACATTGGAGCTATTCACATCCGGTGGTACAACCGTGATGTTCATCCGCGTGCAATCTTCCAAGTGCTCGACCAGCGAGTCTTTGCGTTTGAAATTACGACCTTGAATGTCGCCGGACAGCAGCGCGGCCATGAACTCGACTGGAAAGTGGGCTTTCAGATAAGCAGTCTGATAAGCGAGCAGAGCATAGGCCGTCGAGTGACTCTTGTTGAAGCCGTAACCTGCGAATTTGAGAATCATTTCCCAAAGCGCGCGAGCTTCCTTTTCAGAAACTCCTTTGGCGACCGCGCCTTCCATGAACTTGGCTTCGTTTTGCGCGATCAACGATTCCTTCTTTTTACTGATCGCTTTAATACACGTGTATGCATTGGCAAGCTCGATACCACCCAGACGATTCAAAATCCGCATCACCTGCTCTTGGTAGACCATCACGCCGTGGGTCTCTTCCAAGATGTCCTTCATCACTGGGTGGATATACTCGGCCTTCTTTTGACCGTGCTTAACGGCCACGTAGTCATCGACCATCCCGCCCTCGAGCGGTCCGGGGCGATACAAGGCGTTGGTCGCGATGATGTCACGGAAATGATCGGGCTTCATGCGTTGGAGCAGGTCACGAATGCCGCCGCTTTCCAACTGAAACACACCCTTGGTTTCACCACGCTGCAGCAGCGCAAACGTGGCCTTGTCTTCCAGCGGCAATCGCAGAATATCCAGTTTCTCATGGGTCGTTTGCTCGATAATCTCGACCGCTTTAGACAGAATCGTCAAGTTCCTCAAGCCGAGGAAGTCCATCTTCAACAGGCCTGCCGCTTCAACGTCGCCCATCGACCACTGGGTAATAACGTCCGTCTTACCCGACACGCGAGCCAGCGGGACATAGTCGGTCAGCGGTTTATCAGCGATCACCACTGCTGCAGCGTGTGTGCCGATATTGCGTGCCAAGCCTTCGAGCTTCTTGGCAATATCGAGCAGCTCTTTGACTTCTCGGTCAGTATCGTAGACTCCCTTCAATTCAATATTTTTTTCCAGCGCCTTCGAGATCGTGATCTTCAATTCATCAGGCACCATCTCGGTGATCTGATTGACACGAGCCAGCGGAATGCCCAATGCACGACCAACGTCTTTTATTGCCGCCCGAGCTTGGAGAGTTCCAAAGGTACCGATCTGGGCAACGTTGTCCTCGCCGTATTTGTCTTTTACATATTGAATGATGTCGCCGCGGCGATCCTTGCAGAAGTCGATATCGATATCCGGCGCTTCACGGCGATTTTCATCCAAAAAACGTTCGAACAGCAAATCGTATTTGATCGGGCAAACGTGGCTAAGGTACAGTGCATAACAAACAATTGCACCAACACCGCTACCTCTAGCCGTGGCGGGTACATTTTGTTCACGCGCATAACGTACGAAGTCCCACACGATCAAGAAGTAGTTTGCAAAGCCTAATCGCTCGATCACTCCTAGTTCGCGATCCAGCCGATCCATCACGACTTTCGCAAGCTCGCCGCCGGGGAGCATTTCTTCGTCGCCGCGATAACGGTCCTTCAGTCCTTCAATGCAGATCTCACGCAAGTATTCGTCCGGCTCGCGTTTTTTAGGCAATGTGTAACGCGGAAAGTTACGATTGCCCAACTCGATCTGAATGTCAACTGAATCGGCGATCTCCTGACTGCGGGCCACAGCGGCTTCAAGCCCCGGGAAACTCTCGTACATCTGCTGAGGCGATCGCAGAAAGAACTGGTCCCCTTCCATCTTCATCCGCTGTACATCGGTGCGGAACTTTCCCGTGTTGATGCATAGCATCACGTCTTGCATTTCGGCATCGGACTGATCGACATAATGGGCATCGCTGGTTGCGACGAGCGGCAACCCTAAGCGATTGGCGATATCTACCGCGCCTTCCAGCTGCTGCCGCTGAATCGGCAAGTTGTTATTCATGATCTCGATGAAATAGCGATCACCGAAAATCTTGTGGAACTTCTGTGCAGTTTTAACCGCTTCATGTTCGGCCGACGACGTATCGTGTCCCGCTAAAATTGCTCGCGAAAATTCGCTGGAAACACAACCGCTGAGGCAGATGATTCCTTCGTTGAATTCTTCTAGCAGTGTGTTATCGATACGGGGTTTGAAGTAAAAGCCTTCAAGGCTAGCTTTGGAAGCTAGTTTGATCAAGTTCTGAAAGCCGATACGGTTTTTGGCGAGCAGCGTGAGATGAAACGCGGCTTCCTTTGAGCTTGCCGCGTCGCGGACAAAGCGGCTTCCCGGTGCCACATAAGCTTCATAGCCAATGATTGGGTTAATGCCGCCGGCTTTGGCTTTCTGATAGAACTCGAGTGCTCCGTGCAAATTACCGTGATCGGTTAAGGCGAGCGCATTCATGCCATGCTGCTTGGCTCGTTCGACCAATCGCCCAATCGAACTGGCGCCATCCAGCAAACTGTAATGGCTGTGGCAATGTAGATGAACAAACTTTCCGCTCATGTTTCCATCCTGAGGTACGAGTGGCTTTCACGCAGCATAAGAAGAACCGCGCAAGCACGATCGCCAGTTTATATTGGATAGTGAGCACCCGAAAGGCGATTTGTAAAAGCGACCTGAATGGAGGGGGAAGTGAATTAATGAATTGGAAGATAAAGTTGTAGCTGCTTTCGTAAGAAAGCGGTTCGCACCTTCCGGTTCTCACGAGACCAGCTACGCAGTCCCAAATTTGGGATAAGTGGCGAATTATGCTAAGGAGACGTCCAAGTTCCGCTAAAAGTGCTCTAACTCGCGTTGAACTTACGCCGGAGAAGTACTTTCCGCCCAACCACACATATCGCTACCAGGCCGACCAGTGCAAGACTTGTCGGCTCTGGAACTGCGGTAATGTTTGAGTCAATAAACCCTGTGTAACTGCTGACCCTGGTCATGTAACTAATCGCGCCATATCCAAACAGATCGCCATTTAAAGTAAGATCGCTTGGATCTAGGAAACTTCGCTGGCTTTCGACACCAGAATTCACGCCAGCTAAATACCACTGGCCGTTTTCTAGAATGAAAACACCCCCACCGCTGTCCCCGGACGCAAGATGATACTCAAGAGCGGTGGGTATGGGGCTTGAGCCCAATCCTGCAAGTGTGTTGAATCGGGGATTTACCGAATCAAAGTCTGCGATCAACATAGCATCCTTGGCTCCCACCCTTCCTGGAGCGTCTGCAAAGCTAACCACAGCATCGACTATGTTTGTACCGGCCCGTTGAGCACCTGGCAAAGTTGCGCCGACGCTACCAAACCCGCCAGCACCAAAGCCAGTCATCGATATTTGGCTTCCTGTTTCCGTCGAACCGCGATAAATATTCGCCGGAGTAACACCCGTGACATCCGTGGCCAATCGGACCAGTTCCAAATCGTATCCAAAGTTAATGTCACCTCCATTCATTACGAAAGTAGGATGTTGAATGATTTCGGCAACGCCATAGACGGTCCCATTACCACGCACTTGAAATCCGGTTACGCCTCCAACATGTCCGGCCGTAAGAACCCAATTCGGAGCGATAAGAGTGCCCGAAGTTCCACTTGTGAATGAACCGATTGCGTCAAACTGCGGTTGGTTTGAATATGCAACATAGGTCGACTCTGGCACAGTATCAAGCATAATTCCAGCGACCGCGTTGCCGCCGCTAAAAAAAAAAACAGCCAGCATCATGTAGGTTGCAGTAAATTGTAGTTGCGGTGACATCATAAAGTCCGATTGGATCAAGAGTGCAATGAGTGTTTTTAAAGCTAATCGACGGGTGAAGTACGAGCAAGAATTTGTCGATGTTTAATGCCAAAAAGCTAATTAGTAAGCATGTGAAAATCATCGGCTGACCAATGACACGACAACATGCACGCCAAACCGGCACTTGGCGGATTCAGACAACGTTCATATCGCCAGCCCTTTAGCAACCTCTTTCAACTCGCTTCAGAGCACTGCGATGCACTTTCCATACCCCGTTCTTATGCTACAAACTTGAGCACCGAAGTATGACGTCGATTCGCCTTAGCTCTAGTGGCGTGTCCGCGATTAGCCGATTCGCGTTAGAGCTGACTTCAAACAAAAATAATCAGGCGTCGGGGCACCCCTCTTCAGTGCGTCCGTTCCACAATACGCCATCAGAAATGACGTAAACAAGGATGGCGTCATCAGTACATTGGACGCAACTAAGCTGCCTTTGATCTATCTTGAGGCCGCTGTTGGTTCTGATACCGTTCCCGCGCACGAACCACTCTGGTCTCTAAATTAACTGTGGCTGTAGATGTGCACCGTATTACATTCTGATCGATCACCGTCGCGAATTGCAGAACCATCGGATGCACCACTGCCACGAACAGTGCTCCAACTCAATAGCGGCCCAACTCATCGCGAAGAGGTGATCCGAGTCGTTCGTGCTGTAACCAGTCCCCGTCCAGACTTCGCATCAAACACAAACCAAAAGTAAACCAGCATTCCGTTCCGGGCTTGCCCCGGCGGAAGCACAACTGACAAGCTACCTGTTGTCGATGTACTAATGCCAACTGATGTTGCGGTTCGAATGAAGACCAGTGGAAGGGCAGCGTAATCCGTCACCGCTAGACAATTCGCTCGATTACGAAGCACTCAGGCCCGACGCTACTTTTGCGGAGCAAAAGGCGACTATCGGGCTATCAAGCGATCCACGCGGGCCAATACGCGAGTTTTGCCCAGAATTGCCATCGTATCGAACATTCCAAATCCGACTGCTTTACCAGTGAGAGCAAGTCTCAAAGCATGAACGATCTGATTAAACTTAATCCCTTCCGTTTCAACAAACTGTTTAAAATTTGCTTCGGTCGTCGCCGCATCAAACGGTTCGGTCGCGGCAAGTTCAACGCGAAACTTCTTTAGCAAGTCAACTGCGCCTGGATCTTGTTGTACGCGTTTTGCAAATGCTGCCTCGTCATATGGCAACTGTTCGTCAGCCGTGAAAAAATCATCAAATTCTAGGATGTCACCTGCAATCTTGATCCGATCGTCGGCTGCGGCAACAACTTTAGCAACCAACGCCGTCTCTTCAGCAGTCGGTAGATCGCCAATCAATTTGGCTCGAACCAAAAATGGAATCACACGAGCCGCACGTTCGTCGACGGATAGTTTGTTCATCCATCGCGATTGAAATGAAAGCAACTTTTGCGGATCGAAACTGGCCGGTGCTTTGTTGACTCGACCTAACGTAAACGACTCGATCATCTGCTCGCGGGTAAAATCTTCAGTACTGTCGTCCAGCGACCAACCTAGCAATAGCAAGTAATTCAAGATGGAGTCTGGTAGAAAACCAATCGCTTCATAAAAGTCCACTACGACCGGATTGAAAGCTTCCTTGGTCGCTTGCAAGCCAGTCCGCTGGGCGATCCGCTGGCCTTGCTCAAACAGCGACGCAAAGTCCTTCTTCTTCAAATAGGTGTCCAATTTACGCTTGCTTAATTTCGCAGGTCCGGCGGGTTCTGCCACAAACGGCAAGTGCGCGTAGACCGGCAATTTGTAACCGAGCGACTGAGCAATAAAAATCTGACGCGGCGTGTTGCTCAAGTGCTCGACGGCGCGGACCACGTGCGTGATTTTGAAGGCTTCGTCATCCACGACACTTGCCAAATGATAAAGACACGAACCATCGCCGCGCTGGACAACATGATCTTGTTCATCCGCCCAATTGAATTCGACTTGGCCGCGAATCTCGTCGTGGAAAACACACTTGCCTTCGCGTGGCATCTTCAGTCGCAAGACCCACGAACGACCTTCAGCAGCGAATTTCTCGGCTTGCTCATCGGTCTCAGCCATCCACTGGCGATCATAAACATAGGCTTTGCCAGCCACTTCGGCCGCTTTGCGCTGCGTGTCGAGTTCTTCGGGTCGAGCGAAATCGCGATAGGCGTGGCCACTTTCAAGAAGTTGCTTGGCGGCTACTTTGTAAAACTCGCCCCGCTGCGATTGGAAATAAGGAGCGTAAGGTCCTCCAACTTCGGGTCCTTCGTCCCATGTCATCCCTAGCCAACGGAAGCCATCCAGGATTGGCTGCAGGGCCTCTTGGACGTTTCGCTGAGCGTCGGTGTCATCGATGCGCAGTATGAACTGGCCGCCGGTTTGTTTAGCCAGCAACCAATTGAACAGAGCTGTACGAACGCCACCGATATGCAGATATCCAGTTGGGCTCGGGGCGAATCGTGTGCGCATCGTCATTTTACGAAAAGTTCTTCCTTGATAGATTTTATTGTAGCTGGTTTCGTAAGAAACCGGTGGTACGGGCTAAACCAGCATCCGCCGGATTTTTACAAATCCAGCTACAACACAAATCCCACCCTGATGCAACAAGCTATTTTGAATCTTCCGCCTTCGCTTGTGCACCATTTTCGAGTGCATAGATCCGGTTGCGGTTGGCGATGTAAAGTGTCTTGTTAGCGGCTAGCGGCGTTGTATAAACGGCGCTTTCCATATTGATCTCAGCGATCATGTCCTTTTCTTTGGCCACTTTAAAAATCGCAATATCGCCATCTTCGTCGCTGATGTACACGCGATCTTCAACGATCAAAGGTGAAGCCCATGAGGCAGCGAACATATCATAGGTCCAATAGCCCTTGCCGGTCTTAGCATCGACACAATGGAACACACCGCTGAAGTCAGCGACGAATAGCAGGTCGTTCTTGATCGCAACAGTGCCGCAGGTGCGGTGCATAGTCGTTTCGAACTCTTCAGGGTTGTTGCCTTGATAATGCCATACAGCCGCTGAGTTCGGGTTGTCGCGTTGAACGTCGCCATCCTTAGCAACCATCGCCTGCAATCGTTTGTGGGGAACTGGAACTGACGGGTTTTTAAGATTAAACACTTGCGTTGGGCTCACATCGCCGCGTTTGGTCGGATCGATGCACCACAAGTGCCCAGGCCCTTCACCGTGTTCAGGATCTTCACCCACAGCGACGTAAATGAAACCGTCGTAAACTACCGGTGTAGCAATCACATGATTACGAGTCGCTGCGCCGCCGAGTTCATAACGCGACTCTTTTGGATTGCAGTCGAATTTCCACAACAAGTCTGCTTTGCCGTTTTGCCCATCAGCAGCGTAGCTGTACAGGTAACCGTCACCGCCGCCGAAAATCACTTGCGCGACGCCAGCGAACTCGCCGTAAGCCGGCGACGACCATTGACCATGCAACACGTTCGCACCAGGAGCATTGTCAGCCCACAGTAACTTGCCGCTATCGCGATCCAAGCAAATGAAACTTGGTGCTGCAGCGGAGGGCAAATTGACGTGCCCTTCATCGACTCCGTTAGCAGTGTTAACAAACAACTTGTTGCCGACTGCAGTAACTGAACAGCTACACATGTTGTGCTGTGAAACGCCGAGTTCCTTCATCATGTTCATCTTCCAAACAACGTCGGCTTCAGTTTTGTCGCTGTTCGGTTCGTCTTTAATCGCACCGTCGTTTTCATCATCGTTGAAACCTTCGGTGTCCAAGCAAACCACTTCACCGCGGCTGGTTACATACCACAGTCGATCGCCATCGATCATCGGAGCGCAGCAAATACCTTGGTTAGGCCAGTCATGCACACGACCGGTCGGCAGTTTCTCGCTCGAGTGTTGCCACAAGAACTTGCCATCTTTCTCGTCGAAGCAAACCAAGCACCCCAAGTCGACGGTGTTCGGATAACGTTTGATGTAGCCGTTACCGTTGTTGGTACCAACATAGACTTTGCCGTTGGCGACAATTGGATTGCCGTAGGTTTCCGACCCGAGTGGCATCGACCATCGGACGTTCTTGCCTTCTTTAACATTCCAGTCGGTAACGATGTTCGGTTCGTCGGTGACGTTGTTTCGCAAGTACGATCCGCCCCACTGCGGCCAGTCGTGCTTGCCAACTTTCATGGTATCGATGCGCTTGCGGGCTTCAGTGACGGCATCATACTTTTTGTCTTGCGCGTTTAAATTGCTTTGCAATTGCCCCACGGAGGAAAGCATCCAGCCACAGATTGCAAGTGCTTTGAGTTTCGTTAGTCGCATTTATATTTACCTTTTGAAGATTTTTTGTTTTTTTAATTTTGGCTGGCGATGGTAGCTGGTTTCGTGAGAAACCGGAGGGTGTAACCTCGCCATTGGTTTAGACCGCTAGTGATTTAAACCGCCCGACTTCGAGAACCGCGGCTAGCGCCCGCGGCTCACTTTTCTAAACCGCGGCTAGCGCCCACGGCTCACTTTTCTGAACCGCGGCTAGCGCCGACGGCTCACCTGCCATGCAGCCGGCTTCTCACGAAGCCAGCTAAAACGCGTTCAGTTTAGGTTACTTGTTGTCATAAACTTGGACATTATCAATATAGTACTCAACCAGGCTCGAGTTGCCGAATAGGCCTGGGCTGCCGTTTTTGTTAGGCAACGCGTCGGTCGCTTCGATGGTCCAGTCTTTGGGTTCCTCTTCCCCGCGTTTCCAAACTTTGGCGCTCAAGGTCACTCCTTTGTCCGAATTTTGACTTTGCATCTTGATCGTCTACCACTGATTTGCAGACCAAGTGAATGGAATCGTCTTTGCAAAACGTTGATCCAATCGTGACGTCCATGAACGGAGTTGCAATTCATCCTTACCCATTAAGTCCACTGTGTAACGTTGATTGATCAAGCCCATATCAGGTCGCTTGCCAGTAGCATCTTCCTTGGCATAGAAGTCCGCTTGCACGGTGTAATTCTGGAGCGAGCTCCACCCCATCCAAAGTTGACTTCGGGTTCCCTTGGGAATTGTACTCACCTTGACCAGCACCGGTTCACCATCGATATCTTTAGGTTGATGGCGATAAGCGGCACCAATCCAAGTCGGCGGTACTTTCTTGTCAGTAAATTCGAATTTCCAAGGAAGTGGTGGAATAATGCGAAGTCGAGCCTTACTGGTCAGTTCACCGGCTTTGGCAGTAATGGTCGCAAGGGCGTGTTCATTCCCTTCCGCTGCAGTAAAGACGCCTTCAGGGGTGATCTTTCCGCCACCTTCGACCGCAAACTCTGCTGGAACAACCTTCAAAAACTGGCCCTTCTTATTGTACCCTCGCACTTGATACGGAGTCGACTGACCAGGCGCAAGTATTACTTCGACAGGGGCAATTTGAATGTGAGCGACCGTTTGATCTTCCGATCGAGGCGATTCGACAGGTTTGGGTGGCAACGGATCAGAGTCGACTGTGCTATCGGCTTTGCCAATGCAGTACAGGCCCTTGGTTGTTGTAACGTAAATCAAACCGCGAGAAATAATCGGTGAGGCATGGATCTCTTCGTCATTCAAACGAACGCGAGCGACTTCCTTAACGCCTTCGTCGGTCAATTCAAAGACCCAAAAAATCCCGGTCTCATTGGTAGCGTAAAGTTTTCCGTCGCCGTAAACGACTGAGCTCAACCGACGACCGATCGTTTTTTGTTGAAGGATCTTACCGGTCTCAGCATCGATCACATCGAGCTTGCCACCGTCTTCACACGCATACAGTCGGTCTTTCACCAAAATAGGCTGGCTACCTTCAACACTGTGCGCATTGATCTTCCACTTCAATGATTCTTCTTTGATTTCGCCTTCCGCTTTTCCATCGAAGGCAAAGATCGCGCCGAGGATACGTGGGTCAGCGGTGTTCTGTTCGCGATGACCACCATAGACGATGTCGTTCGCCACAAGCACAGGCGTGTTAATACCTCGGCTCGAGCAATCGTAAGTCCAGATGACTTTACCAGTACGCGGTTGAAATGCGTAGATCCAACCATCGCCTGCACCGACCACCATCGCTGCTTGACCATTGAAAGCGGTTAAAAACGGAGTCGAATAAGTGGTGTCTTCCGGACGTAGACCAGTGCTTGCAAACCAGACTGCCGCGCCACTGCGTTTGTCGAAAGCGACGAAACGGTGAGCTGGAATAGCGTTTTCGCCGTACTGAGTCATCACACCGCTAATAATGACTAGGTCGTCGATGACTACTGGAAAGTTGGTTCTTCCGCCGTAGGTGCTGAGCATTCCATACTCTTCGCTGAGCACATGACTCCAGAGCGTTTCGCCCGTAGTGCCATTAACGCATTTGAACTCGCATCCAAGTCCCAACCAAAAAATGTTTCCAGTCGTTGGATCACCAATCACGCTTGACCAACCGACTCGCTCAGCAGGCACGTCGGTCAAAAACACATTGTGATGATTCGACCACAACTCTGCGCCGGTCTTGGCGTCGAGGCACACTAGTTGTTCGCCTTCTTCAGTTGTTTCAGGTTTGTAGCGAGCCACGATGTACAGTTTGCCGTTCATCGTGATCGGAGTGTTGCGGCTGCCGTATTCAGGTTTTGACCAAAGCAGGTTTTCGCCTTTGGGTGACCAAGTGGTCGGTAGATTCTTCTCGCGTGAAATCCCATTCGCTTCTGGGCCTCGCCACTGATACCAATCCGCCGGTTCACCGGCTGAAACGGAAGCAGCAGCGGTTGCCAAAAACGCCACGCTCCAAAGCCAGCTAGTGGATCGGAGGAACCTTGTTAGTTGATTTGATCTTGTTGTCATGCCTTCGAGCCTCTTGAGTTCGGATAGCAAGGGTTGTTGTAAGTATTGTCTTGGATTGACAGTTGGTTTGCGTTCCAAGAGTACGCTCTGGGTAGTTGCGACCGCTAAAGTATCTACTGAAAACCGTTTCCGATCTAGTACTTTAGTGTCCACAGCCGACCGCCGATGCGAGTCTCTAGGACAACAACTTGGGAAAACGCTAGGATCTTGGGAAAACGCTAGGATTATGAAGGGAAGTTAAGGTGGGGTTTTGAGGGCTGGATCCTTATTCTACCCAATCCCTCCTCCAAAGTTAACCGCGTCAAGGTATAGGAGACTTGGCGTTAACTCGTAAGCAACTGACAAAAACAGTGTTGGAGATGTCCGCGGTCCGCCCTCAATCCCTGTCCGTCTCGAGCCAGAATCACTATGATCGTACAATTAAACCAGAATCCGTGGTCCGCAAAGTTATTCCTGCTCTAGTTCCCGCGCCGATTTCAACACAGCAACGCTACAAATCCCTAAAACGAACTCGCATGAAACATATCCGGAATTTTTGCATCATCGCTCACATCGATCACGGCAAGTCGACTTTGGCCGATCGACTGATCCAAGCCTGTGGTGGTGTTTCTTCGCGCGAATTCCATGACCAGATCCTCGATTCGATGGATATCGAGCGCGAACGCGGCATCACCATCAAAAGCAACTCGATTACCCTATCGTACAAAGCCAAAGACGGCCAAGAATATCAACTGAACTTGATCGACACGCCTGGACATGTCGATTTTTCACACGAGGTTCGGCGCAGTTTAATGGCCTGTGATGGCGCCCTGATCGTTGTTGATGCTTCACAAGGTGTTGAAGCTCAAACGGTTGCGAACCTTTATCTGGCTCTCGAATACGATCTCACGCTGCTGCCAGTGATCAATAAAATCGATCTTCCGGCCGCGAACGTGGAAAAAGTTCGTGAGGAGATTGATGCTGACTTGGGGCTTGATCCGTTCATCGCAATCCCGGTTTCTGCGAAGACAGGCGTGGGCATCACGGATGTTCTCGAAGGCATCGTCACGCAGTTGCCATGCCCCAAAGGCGATCCCGACGCGCCGCTGAAGGCTCTGGTGTTCGATGCACACTTTGACACCTATCGCGGAGTGATCCTCCAAGTCCGAATAATGGAAGGGACGTTGAAGACCGGCGAATTGATCCACTGCATGCATTCGGGTCGCGATTATAAAGTCGACGAGCTCGGCTACAATCAACTTAAACTCAATCCAAAAAAACAACTTAGTGTCGGCGAAGTAGGTTACATTGTCGCTGGAGTAAAGAGCGTTCAGGACATTGAGATCGGCGATACGCTTACCCATCTCAATCGTCAGGCCGCTGATCCGATTCCGGGTTACAAGAAAGCCAAGCAGGTCGTCTTCTCGTCAATGTACCCAATGAGTACCGATGAATATCCAGACCTCACCAAGGCTCTTGAGAAACTGGCCATTAACGATGCTGCGTTGACGTTCGAAAAGGATAGTTCTGCGGCACTCGGCTTCGGATTCCGATGCGGCTTTCTCGGGCTGCTGCATTTGGACGTGATTCAAGAGCGGCTGCAGCGCGAGTTTGATCTTGGGCTCGTGATTTCAGCGCCGTCGGTAAAGTACAAAATTGGGCTCAAAGATGGCACAACGGTCGACGTCGACAATCCTAGTTATTGGCCGGATCCATCGAATATCGAAAGCACCACAGAACCATTCATCAGAGCTTCGATCTTGATCCCCGAGGAATACGTTGGGCCTGTTATGGAGCTGTGCCGTGAGCATCGTTCGGACAGTCAAACGATGGGTTATCTTTCGGCTGGCCGAGTTGAAGTCACTAGCGAAATGCCGCTTGGCGAAGTGCTTTTTGAATTTTACGGCAAGCTCAAGATGATCACGCGTGGATATGGTTCGTTCGATTATGAACCGATCGAATATCGCAAGACGGACATCGTCAAAGTCGACATTCTTGTCAATCATGAACCTATCGACGCGCTGTCATATCTTGTGCATCGCGAAAAGTCTCGAACACGAGCGTTGCATTACTGCGACCAGCTTGCCGAGGCCATCCCGCGTCATCAGTTCAAGATTCCAATCCAAGGTGCCATCGGCGGCACCATCATAGCTCGATCGACCATTCAGCCGTTTCGTAAAGATGTGACGGCGAAACTTTATGGTGGCGACGTTACACGTAAGAACAAGTTGCTCGAGAAGCAGAAGAAAGGCAAAGCCAAGATGAAGCAATTTGGCAGCGTCAACATTCCGCAGAAAGCCTTCATCTCCGTCCTCCGCGCCGACAACGACTAACGTAGCCTACAGTAGCCTAGGCATCCTGCCTGGGGCTTCCCAATATTTTGCATTTTGCAGTTCTCACGTGGCTGGTTTCGTGAGAAACCGGTCGCACCGATGACCTTTCTAATGCATCTGGTTTCTCACGAAACCAGCTACTTCACTGCCCTCCGTTGCGTTTGCTCCTGGATGTGAGGACGAAAAATGCTTCACAGCTTGGCCTCTACCGACGTCGGCGCCCGGATCGCCAGTTGCCGCGTTTACGATCTTTGCCCGCAGATTGACCAGCGGCGTTTTCGACAACGAAGGTCGGCTGCGGCAGGCTAGCGATCAATGCGTCCATTGCAGCCTGATCTAAGTCCTCGCGACGCTCCGCCCAGCCACGATAAATGCTCAGACCCTGTTCAGTAGCCATAATCTCGCGGCGTGAACGACCGTGAGGATCTTCGGGCCAAGGTTCGAGTTGATCATGCCATTGCATCGTGGCGGATACCAGTTGCTTAAAATACTCCCAATACGCCGGATTGTCCGTTTGGAGAAACAATTTACCCCCAGGTCGCAGAACGCGATGGACGAGTCCCATGAATTCGGGTGTCAACATGCGGCGATGTTGGCTCTCAGAATCTGAATAAGGTTGAGGGTGATAAATATGAATTTCGTCGACTGACGCAGGT
Source organism: Planctomycetia bacterium (assembly GCA_031412515.1). Classification (GTDB taxonomy): domain Bacteria; phylum Planctomycetota; class Planctomycetia; order Pirellulales; family Pirellulaceae; genus Aureliella. Next base: position 30,430 of record JANODD010000110.1, read on the forward strand.
GCACAATGTTGCGACAACAAACGGGAACCATCGCAAGCCGCAAAGCGACAGTTGCTCAAGCCGCGTTGATTGGCGCGGCGCGTGGCGTACCGAATGACCATGGGCAAGATGTCGATGGCAACATGATCCCAGTCAGGCCGCCGAACGGCTGAAGAGAGCACAAAGCGACCGTTACCGCAGCCGATATCGATAGCCATGGGTGCCGTGCGGCGGAAGATCTCTGCGAAATTCAATTCGCCATCGGGCAAGCGTTTGATAGCTGTGCTCACCCAAGCCTCAGGAGCGAGGATGACGCCTGGAATGGGAACTCCCAGTTCGTCTTCGATGGTTCCAGGTTCTGAGATTGCGACTGGGGGGGCTTTGGGTGGACGCGTGGTCGGCTTGCTGGCGGAAGGCCTTTTGTTCGACTGCTGTTTGTTGGACTGATTGGGCCTAGGAGTGGAACTTGTATTTTGGTTGCGTTTTGATTGATGTGGATTGGACTCTCGTTTTTGAGAGTTGGTGTCGTCAGCGGTTGACATAGAGGCTTCTGCGGTGAACGGAGGCTCGAAATCGAGCGAATTGTGTGAGCGGATTGCCGTTAGTGGCGTGTTTCTCGCTCGCGTACTTAGTATCCTAGTTGAAAAGCGGTGTTGCGCGATCCGCAAATGAGGCCGCGATTGAGAATAACATTGACTAGGTAGTCAACTCCAAGACAGCGGTTTCTCACGAAGCCAGCTACAGACCGTCAAGGCGGCAGAGGTTAAATGGTGGCTGGGTTTGTAAAAACCCGGACGAGCGCACACGAAGACTTTTTTGGTTAAGCAATGTTAAATGAAAATCCGAACGCCGTTGAACTCGCCCCGTGGCTGGTAGTGCTTGGTGATGTCGTAGAGGCACCGCAAGCTGGAAGCATAAGCCACGGTACGCTGGCAATGTGGAGATTGTCTGACGAGAAGTTGCCAGCCAATGCGCAGTTGACGGTCGCACTGTTTTCAACGGAGCAACGGGCAAACGATTATGCCGAAAAGTGCTGTGAAGCACCTGGACGAGTCATTCAAGTGGATCGAACGCGATTTTTGAGTTTGATGGTCGATTGTTTTCGTCAGGGGATTCGCTACGCTACGCTAAACCCTGGCGATTCGACTGCCCAAAGTTTGTTTGTGCTGCGCGATGTGTTAAGCGCTGCCAAGCGAGAGCTTTCCAGATCCTAACTGAACAATGTAGCTGGATTCGTGAGAATCCGGACGTATCACAAGAACGCTTTACGACAACTCACTCCTCCCCATCCCACCCTTTCATTCGAGATTCCAAATGCTAAAAGCTCGAACTCTACTCACCGCCATTAGTGCCTTCACTTTAGCTGCGATCACGATGACTCCCATCCACGCCGTTGAACCGAAGACGATTCGGCTGTGGGAAGGTGACGCACCGAACGCGGTTGGGACTGAAGAAAAAGATATCCCGACCATCATTGTTTACTTACCAGAGAATGCCAAGCAACCTGTGCCGGTTCTGATGATTTGCCCAGGTGGCGGCTATGGTGGATTGGCGATGGACCACGAAGGTCATCAATTCGCCAAGTGGGCTAATGAAATGGGCATGGCCGGTGTCATTGTTTCTTATCGGCACCGCGGTCGCGGTTACGGTCATCCAAATCCGTTGCTTGACGCTCAGCGAGCCATTCGATTAACACGCAGTCACGCCGAAGATTGGAAGATTGATCCCAAGCGACTGGGAATGATTGGCTTTTCGGCAGGCGGTCATCTTACGTCAACGGTGTTGACTCATTTTGATATGGGCAAAGCCGATGCAGCAGATCCGATTGACCAGCAAAGCAGTCGCCCTGACTTTGGCATTTTGTCGTACGCCGTGATCGCGCTTGGCGAGAGTTATACACATGGAGGCAGTCAAAAGAATCTGCTCGGGGCTGACGCGTCGGCTGAGTTGATCAAGTCGCTATCGAATGAAAAACAAGTGACCAGTCAAACGCCTCCGACCTTCCTATGGCACACAGCGGAAGATAAAGGAGTGCCAGCTGAGAATAGCCTGCGATTCTATTCAGCGATGCTGACGGCGGGTGTGCCCGGTGAGCTGCATGTGTTTCCCAAGGGGCGACATGGTTTGGGACTAGCCGCTGGTTCTGGTGCCGCTGAGCAGTGGCCTGGACTATGCAAAAGATGGCTGGCCGATATCGGCATGATTGAAAGATAGTAGGGCTGATTGATAGATAGTGGACTAAATAACAATTGTGAGTTGGGCGGCGGACTGATCAAAGAGTGCTTTTACAACTGATACTTCTCGGAGAATAACTGTGGCAAGTGCTGACGTTTCTGTTCAAACAGCGCCAAGCAACGTGCGATTCAAGCTAATCGTCATGATGTTTCTGGAGTTCTTTATTTGGGGCGTTTGGTTTCCCTTGATCTTTGGATACCTGCCCTACTTGAAGTTTGATGGTGCGCAGCAGTCGACTATTTTGAACATGTTTCCATTAGCGGCCCTGCTCGCGATGTTTGTCAGCAACCAGTTAGCTGACAAGTACTTTTCGGCCGAAAAAACCCTCGCGGTAAGCCATTTGATTGGTGGGCTAAGCATGCTTGCGCTATCGCAAACAACGAGCTTCGTGCCGTTTCTGACACTAATGGCTATTCACTGCTTTTTTTATGTTCCCACGATTTCGATTACGAATGCGATTGCGTTCAATGCAATGAAGGATCCTTCGCGTGAATTCGGACCTGTAAGAATGGGTGGCACAATCGGATGGATTGCTGCCGCGTGGCCGATGTTCTTCCTGCTCGGCTCGAATGATAAGTCGCTTGTAACATGGTCATTCATCGTCGCAGGGATCGCTTCGATTGCACTTGCAGGATTCAGTTTGACGCTCCCACACACACCGCCGCGAAAAGACGCAAAGTCAGGTGGACTCGAAGCTTTTATGAAGGCTGGCAAGTCGCTGGCAGTTCCTTGCATTTTGGTTCTTTGGATAGTGACCTTCATCGACGCAGGCATTCATCAACTGTATTTCAGCTGGACGGAAAGATTCCTCACTGCATCGGGAATTGAGCAGCGTTGGATTATGCCGATCATGAGTATCGGACAGATAGCTGAGATTTTAACGATGGCTGTTTTGGGTTTTTTTCTTTCACGTTTAGGATGGCGTGTAACAATGATTTTGGGTGTCCTTGGCCACGCGGTTCGATTTGGGGTGTTTGCATTCTTTCCTGATAATCCAGCAATCATCATCGCCGTGCAAATTCTTCACGGTGTGTGCTATGCGTTCTTCTTTGCGACAGTCTATATCTTTGTCGATGAATATCTTCCAAAAGATATTCGCTCAAGCGCGCAAGGATTGTTCAACTTTATGATTCTTGGTGCTGGTCCATTCGCGGCGAATGCGATTGCACCTTATTTGCATGACCAACTATACGGAATGAAAGATACTGAAACCGAAACGATTGTGACCAATTACTCGGGCTTGTTTATGATACCGATGTTCACCGCCCTCATTGCTGCCGCGATCTTGGCAGTAGCCTTCTGGCCGTCGCGTAAAGGACCAGAGTCAGTCGTTTCACACTGAATTCAGTACTTAAATGCAGAAGGAAACCATCCCGCTGCTTCAAATCGGGAAGAGAGCACTATTGACCTTCGTTCTTCGATCGCCCGTATTCGAGAGAGGGCCGGGACATAGAACCTATTCGTTTCCTCGCTCCGCTGCTCTAGGAGCCGGGGCACATCGAATTTCTTCCTCCCCTCGCCCCGTACTCGGGGAGAGGGGCCGGGGGTGAGGGGTGATTATTTATTAACACGAGCCGTCTTAATAATCCCGTCAATCCAAGCGTCGCAGTCGTCACTGGCAGTTCTTCGGGAATTGGCCAAGCGACTGCGCTGCGATTGGCAGCGGATGGTTTTTCAGTTGTATTGCACGCCCGAAAAAATCTTGCTGGCCTACAAGCAACGGCATCGGAGATTCTCGAACGATATGGAAGACGTTCGCTGTGTGTTTTAGCTGACGTTGCCGACGCGCGAGCACAAGTCGATTTAGTTCAGACTGCGTTCGCATGGTATGGTCAGGTTGAGGTTTGGGTCAACAATGCAGGTGCTGATGTCCTGACCACTGAAGCTCGAGTTTGGTCCTTTGAAGAGAAACTCCAGTACTTGCTTGCGACCGATTTGGTGGGCACAGTAGGTCTGAGCCGCCAAGTGGCTGGCCGAATGATTCAGCAACATTCTCAAAACAAGCCCGCTATTATCAACATCGGTTGGGATCAAGCTCAGCTCGGCATGTCCGGTGAGTCGGGACAATTATTCTGTACGACCAAAGCTGCGGTGATGGCGTTTACGAATAGTCTTGCCATGACGGTCGCTCCGCACGTGCGAGTCAACTGTGTTGCGCCCGGCTGGATCAAGACTTCATGGGGCAGCGAGTCGAACGAATACTGGGACAATCGCGCTCGCGGTGAATCGCTGCTCGCGCGGTGGGGCACGGCAGAAGACGTTGCCAACACGATCGCTTGGCTTGCTAGTCCATCGACTGAGTTCGTCAATGGTCAGTGCATTAACGTCAACGGCGGCCGGCGGCTTGCTGAGTAGAATCCGCAAGTTTAGCCTGCGGATCGTTCGGCTTTTTGCTAAGAGGAGAGTCGTGGCCACGGAAAGCGACGAGGGCCTATACGGAAAGCACGTGGGTCGACTCCGAGTCGCAACACGCTGAACGTCCGCACCGAGCCAACGCTGCACGATCAAGAAGTTGCGGCCTCAGCGAAGGATCCGTTACTAGTTGGCTCAACCGTTCGGCCACTTTCTTGCGCATCTATTGTAGTAGCGAGAAGCAGAACGATCCGCCGTGCAAGACGGCGGTACTACCGAAAAACAGATCCGTCGGCTGTGTGAATGGACGGTTTGGGTCCGCTGCTAGCCAAGCACTAAACTTCGACATCGATCGGCGCGATCACATTCGATTCGCTCGCCGCGCCGGTCCATTTAGGAACTTCACACTTAGTGGCCCGCCAGCCGCGATGGGCAATCCTGCCGCGGGTCGCAGTGGTCGCATTTCCGACCAACCGGTACATGGCTGGCGAACGCGACGCAGGGAGATCAATCGTGTCGCCTTCCTCTTCGTCAGCGAGCGGTTGGAGAGCGAACATGCGATTCAAGGTCTTCTGACTGTCGCGAAATACTTCGCGGACTGCGGCTCCAATGGCTGCGTCTTCTAGTCCTTCAAGCGGTTCCATGACCAAATCGATTAGCCTTGCCTCCCGCTGGAGGGCGCTTAATAGCGTGAGCGCCTCGCTTCGCTTAGGAGAAACATCACTGGTTCCCCCTCGCCCCGTACTCGGGGAGAGGGGGCTAGCGGGTGAGGGGGCAGGCTTGGGAAGATTATCTTGAAGTTTTTCCGCAGGGGGGGTTAATGCGGCTCGAACCCGCTCTGCTGACTCGCGGCGTGATAAAACGGCGAAGAAAGCGCGAAATGCTAAGCCGAGAGCCATCAAAGATTCCTACTATATCTGAGGTTGCGAGAATTGAAAAATTAGCTACGATTTCGAGTTCATTCCCGAGGTACCGGATCTTGAGTGCCGGATCGTGGGTGACGCTGCTAGCGTCATCCGACTGAAACTGGCAGAGACATGTCCGACGCTGGCAGCGTCGGCCACGGCGGTGATCACGAGAGTATACGGTTCAAAGTCGAAAAATGTGAGTACAGATTGGCTGCGGCGAGTGCTTCGCGGCCTGAGAATCACGCAGGAAGTTTGCAAGAAGTTTAACAAGCAATGACTATTACCAAAGAGCAAAAGACGAAAGCGATCACTGACTTTCAGAGCGGCGAGAAGGACACTGGTTCATCCTCCGTTCAAATCGCTGTTTTGACCCGTCGCATCAACCACTTAACCGAACACATGCGCGGAAACACGAAGGATTATGCTAGCCGACGTGGTCTGCTGAGAATGGTTAGCCGTCGTCGCGGTCTGTTGGACTACGTGCGTCGTCACGATCCTCAAGGCTATGTCGATCTACTCGGTCGCCTCAATATTCGTAAGTAATAGGCCTATGATTGGCAACGCTCGAATGCGCTCTGAATCAGAGCGTTTTCGGCGTAATAGTTTTCTGATTGTATTATGTTGTAATGTTGTGGCGAGCAAGGCGAAGTATGTCCTGCTCGCGTGTGGTGCAGATGCAGTTGCTGGATCAAAAACGAATTTCTCAAAGTTCCAGCTTTCGGCGATTGCCTTTCTGTTTGTCGCTGATCTGCGGCGGTAGACTATTGTCACCTTCAATGAAGTTTGTGATGTTTCCAGGCGCCGTAGTCGCTTGAGCATGTTCTTTATCGTTGCCCGCCATGGAAGTGGCCATTCTCAATATCAACTAATCAAGGAGTTGAAGAACGTCAAAGTAGCTACCGCAATGCACCTCCAGAAAGCATGCGTGTATCGGTAGCTGGTTTCGTGAGAAACCGGATGCGTAGTTTTGGTTCATCGATCTACCAAGTGACCTTGCAAACCAGCTGCGCCATAAATGTAGAAATCAGAAGTAGATATCAAAAATTAGATGTAGTGTAACTATTGTTGGAATAGGAAAAGTGAAGTGAAGATTAGAGTAGAAAAGCAAATTGGCGCCCACGTACTGTCATTCGAAACTGGGCAACTTGCAAAGCAAGCGTCGGCATGTGTGATTGCGCAATACGGTGACACCGTGGTTTTGGCCGCTGCAGCGACCGGCCCATCCCGTCCTGGTACAGATTTCTTTCCGTTAACCTGTGACTACCGCGAGCGCATGGCTGCGGCTGGTAAATTCCCGGGTGGCTTCCTCAAGCGAGAAGGCCGGCCAACGATGAAAGAAACGTTGACCAGTCGCTTGATCGACCGCCCCATTCGTCCACTCTTTCCAAAGGGTTTCAATGACGAAGTTCAGATTCAAAGCATCGTTCTCAGCAGCGACTTGCAAAACGACGGCGACATCCTGGCGATGAACGCATCGACTGCAGCCCTGTCGATCAGCGCTCTGCCTTTCCAAGGCCCAATCGCTTCGGTGCGTGTCGCTAAGGTCGACGGAGTCCTGATCCCTTTCCCATCTAGCGACCAACTGGACGAAAGCGAACTGGATCTGATCGTTTCGGCAAGCGAAAAAGCGATTCTGATGATCGAAGGTTTCGCCCAAGAAATGCCTGAAAACGAAATGGCTGAAGCCATCGTTTTCGCGCATAACGTTATTCGTGACATCATCGGCCTGATGCATCAACTGGTTCAACGCGTTCAGCCGCAAAAGACGCACTTTGAATACGCCGGTGACAATGGACTGGGCGAACGTTTACGCAACACGTACTACGATCGCTTCCGTACCGCCAAGCAGAGCGAAGGAAAACACGCTCGCGCCGATGCTGTAAAGGCTCTGAAGACTCAAGCGATTGCTGAGTTTATTCCAGATCCAAACGCTGAAGGAGCCGTCTCAACCGCTGCCTTTGGAAACGCTTGGAGTGAACTGGAAGAGCGAATTGTTCGCGATTTGATTCTAGGTGGAACACGTCCTGACGGTCGCGATCACACCAGCTTGCGTGCGATCGAGTGCGAAACCGATGTGTTGCCTCGCACACACGGTTCAGCGATTTTCCAGCGCGGTGAGACTCAGGCTTTCATCACTGTGACTCTCGGTACCGGGCGTGACGAACAACGCGTCGACGGACTGGTCGAAGAGTACAGCAAGAAGTTCATGCTGGATTACAACTTCCCATCGTTCTCCGTAGGCGAATGCCGCCCAATCCGCGGCCCTGGTCGCCGCGAAATCGGTCACGGTGCGCTCGCTGAACGTAGCGTCGCTCCAGTGCTACCTGATCACGAAGATTTCCCGTACACCGTTCGCGTTATCAGCGATATTCTCGAATCGAACGGCTCGTCCTCGATGGCCAGCGTTTGCGGTGCGACCCTTGGCCTGATGGCTGCTGGTGTTCCACTGACGAACCCCGTTGCTGGTATCAGCATTGGTTTGGTGAAGAACAATGACCAGCAATGGGTCTTGTTGACCGACATCATCGGCGACGAAGATCATTTTGGCGATATGGACTTTAAAGTCGCTGGTACGCCTGAAGGTGTGACCGGTATTCAGTTGGACCTCAAGATCGACGGCATCAGTGAAGACATCGTTCGCGCGGCGCTCAAGCAAGCTCGCGAAGCACGCATGGAAATCCTTCGCAAGATGTTGACCGCAATCCCACGTCCTCGCACTGAAACCAGTCGCTACGCACCGCGATTGCTCCGCACGAAGATTGATTCGGACAAGATCGGTATGCTGATCGGTCCAGGCGGAAAGAACATTCGTTCGATCCAAGAAGATACCGGTGCTACGATCGATGTGGATGATGACGGTACCGTTGTAGTAGCCGCAGCCGATGCCGAGAGCGCAAAGCGTGCTCTGGCTCGTGTTGAAGCTTGCACCGCGACGGCTCAAATCGGGCGCATCTATGATGGCATCGTCAGCAGCGTGCGTGACTTCGGTGCGTTCGTCGAGATCCTTCCAGGTCGCGACGGCTTGTGCCACATCAGCGAATTGTCCAGCGGATATGTTTCCAGCGTCGATGACATTTGCAAAGTTGGCGATGCGATGAAAGTGATCGTGATCGACATTGATGATCAAGATCGCGTCAAGCTCAGTCGTCGTCGGGCTCTAGAAGAACTCGGCATTGAAGACGAGTTTGCTGGAGCAAGCGAAGGCGAAGAAGGTGCCGAGCGTGAACCACGCCCAGAACGTCCAAGCCGCGGCTTTGGCGAAGGTGGCGGCGATCGCGGCCCACGTCGTGACGGCCCACGCGGCGGCTCACGCGGTGGTAGCGGCGGCGGAAGCCGTGGCGGTTCACGAGGCGGTGGTGGCGGCGGACGTCGCTAATCACTGAGATTAGATTTCAATTCAAACATCAAGAGGCCACCCTGAATAATCACGGTGGCCTTGTTCTTTGTAGCTTCGGACCATTTGTCCCGAGCGTCCTTTTTGCGTTTTAACTAATGCAAACTGCAACGGGCAGATTCTGGCTGGATCAAATCGAAAAAGAAGATTAGAGCGAACGAGGAAGATTTCGCTGGTAAAAAGATGATGGGTAAAAAAATGAATGCACAAGATTCTGATGATCTCCATCTGTGGTCTTCTAATCTCTTGCGGTTGGTTGCTATTGCACCACAGAGATTTGAAGACCGCAGAGTGAGTGTACGGGCGCGAACCGTTGCACTTGCTTTTGACGGTTGCGGTGCAAGCTGAAATTGCCTTCGCCGCTTCAAGCCTTTTAAGTCGGCAGCCTCTGCAGGATTTTTATAAGATCAATCCAAGAACGCCACGTTCTGCATGGCCCGTGACTGGTTCTCAGTATTCATGACAACCTGATGCCAACCTTGCAGTGTGATGGTGGCATGGTCCGAGTGACGCACGCGGCCGTGAACATAAACTCCTGGGTTGCGGCGCATGATTTGCCATCCCCAATTTTTAGCATTGCCATTACCCGACAGAATCTTGCGATACTGCGCTTCCAAAATGCCATTGGGATGACGGTTGCATACATAGACTGTTTCACCACCGGTACGATAACAGTAGTCAACCCAATGCGGCTTACCTCCATTGCCACGGCGAAGCGGCTCATTTCGCAACACAAGTTTTTCGTCCACAACCAGATCGGTAGCTGGCAAAAAGAACCACTCGCCTTGCCGAATGAAAGCTGGGTTCTTTCGGCGATTTCTTGACTTGCCCGATAATCGTTTGCGAGAAACAGCCGACTGCACCTCGGTGGGTTGCAGCGCCTCCTTAGCTTGCTTCACTGTACCGACACGGGCTGATTCAGGAATGCCCGCTACGAACCAATGCCGCTCATCGTGACCGCAAAGGTACTTGTTCTTTTGCCCGCCTTCACGGACTAACAAAAGCAGATGGCGGTCGGTTGGGTCAGCATCGAGCACTTCGACTTCGGAATCATCACCGTTCACTGGAATGATTTCGAAGAATTCTCCACGGCGATCGGTACCAATGTCGAGCGTAAGGAGCGATGCTGAGCGTTGACTTCGCCGGCGACGTTCTGCAAATTTAAGCCGCGCGCCGATAAGTTCAAACTTTTTGTTGAGTAATAAAGTGTCCATAGTGCATTGAAGGACACGTTTTCATTTCTGAGGTTCACCAGACTGTTGTTGAATCATTTTTCGTCGCAGCGGTTCAATAATCTCGCGGGGTACGAATTTTGCCAATTTATCGTCGGTGCTTAACAGGACGATCTGCTTGATGAGTGAACTGGAGACATGCGAGTATTCTTCATCGGCCATTAGGAATACCGTTTCAATGGCATCATCGAGCTGACGGTTGGCCATCATCATTGTGAACTCACCTGCGATATCCGTTAGCGGCCGGACGCCACGGACCATGACGCGTGATTCGCTTTGACGGACGAATGATACCGCCAGTCCATCAAAGGTCTGCACATCCACATTGGGTACATGGGACATGACGTTGCGGATCAACTCCACTCGCTCTTCAGGTGTAAACAAAGCTCTCTTTTCGACGTTGATACCAATACCAACGATTAACTTGTCAAACAGCTTTGCGGCGCGTTCAATGACGTTTACATGACCGAGCGTGATGGGATCGAACGAGCCGGTATAAACAGCGATGCGAGATTTTTGTGGCATAGTTGAACGTGCTAAGTGGAGAATCAATGAGTAAAAAGTTGACGAGCTTCGACGAGTGCTTTGACAAGACGTTCGATGTCCTCAGCGTTGTTGTAAGCATGCGTGGCGATGCGAATTCTTCCGGCGCGGACGCTCAGTATGACATTCTGTTCGATACAGTGTTTGCGGGCAGCGTTTAGATCAGCTCCCGCCCAAGTCGTCGTCAAAATTCCGCTGCGATGTTCGCCTGTGGGCACATGCACTTCAAAACCTTTTTCCGCGAGCTGCTTGACAATGGTCGCAACGTTCTCAAGTATTGCAGTAGCAATGGGACTGTCAGCTCGATTCGTACCGAGCCGAAGTAGTAAGTCCAGACTAGCTTCGAAGGCGAGCAGACCGGACATATTATAAGAGCCGCCCTCGTAGCGCGCCGCACTGGACTTAAGAACGGCTGAACGAGGATCAAAACCGCCATCGGCTAAACTATTCCAGCCAAGCATAACAGGTTTGACCAATTCAAGATGCTTTTCAGCTATGTAAAGCAATCCAGCCCCTTCAGGACCGAGCATCCATTTGTGCCCATCGGCGGCAAGAAAGTCGATTTGTGCGTCAAGGACGTTGATTGGAAATGCGCCCAACCCCTGAATCGCGTCAACAAAAAGCAATGCACCTCGCCCGTGAACAGCTTCGGCAACTTTAAAAAGATCCAATCGGTAGCCGCTCACAAACCCAACCCAGCTTAGGGCGACAAGCCGCGTACGGCTGTCCATGAGGTCCGTTAGGTGATCCAACGAAATTTGGCCGTCTTTGGGAACAGGCAACAATCGGATTTCGACTCCGCGGCGTTGAAGATTCTTCCACGGCAGCAGATTCGACGGGAATTCGTTGTCTGGAACAACTAAATTATCTCCACTTTTCCATGGGAAACCCTCGGCGACTAAGTTGATTCCGAACGTGGTATTGGGTACAAGAGCGACTTCGCATTCGCTAGCCCCCAACAACTGTGCGGCAGCCGTGCGCAGTCGTGAGACGATCAACGACCAGTCCAGCCAGTGTTTATCACCGCTTTGGCTGGCTTGGTCGGCAAACCTCCGCAACCGCTCGGCGGCTGCGGCGGGAAGTGGAGCGACGGCAGCATGGTCAAAATAAGCATGCTCTTTTGTCACCGGCATTTCGGATCGAAAAACCCCTTTTACCATCGAAACTAGTTCCTTTAGAGAGCCAAATGTATGGGTTTTCCGGATTGCTAGCTCTCCCAACAGCCTAGAACTGCTCATAATACAGGAGATATAGGCTATATAGGTGACACGCGAACAAGTTGGACTATACTACGCTGGTGCTAACGCACCGTTAACTTTTCTGGCGAACCATTCCGGCGAACCCTCGAGGTCGGTTAATGCCCAAAGCATTGTGTTTGATTGGGTTGGTAATTTCCATCCTAGTCTTTCTATTATTTACACTCGACCTCGTGCTCGGTATGTCCGGCATGGCGGCCTCCGCACCATTCCGCGCAGCGTCATCGCTGATGGACGTGGTGTTCATACTGTCCTCGGGCGGGTTGATCTACCTATCTTGGGCGACTTTCCGCGAGCAGCGGTAATTTTGCACAAAATATACAGTTGAATCAAATTTGCATTTAGCTCGTGACAATTCATATGGAAGGCGTTAGCCTCCAGTTGTGCATCGAACGGAAAATCGCTGCATGGATTTTGTGTAGCTGGTTTTGTAAAAAACCGGCGGATGCACTAGTTACGCCTCCAACAAATTAGGCCCATTACGAATTGGTTACTGACCGTGGCCGAGAGCTTCCATCGAAAGTCGCGTTATCGGTGGCCATTTCGCCTGGCCGCAATCGGGCTTGGCTTGTTGCCCTTGTTGGTCTCGGAGTGGGTCTTAGCGGTTCTGGATTTGCCCAAGCGTGATGTCGCGATTGACCCCTACGTCGATTTACATCATCTCCGTCCATTGTTTGAGTTGAATCACCAAACTCAACAGTTGTCGATCGGCAGCGAGCGATTGCACCTTTTTCGGCCAGCCTCCTTCCCTGCAAAAAAAACTACGGGCACTTATCGCGTCTTCGCGCTGGGTGGCTCGACGACGCAAGGCGAACCCTACAGTACCGAAACCGCTTTCCCGGAATGGCTCAAGCTGAACCTCCAAGCCCAGTCACCCGCGATAAACTACGAAGTCATCAACTGCGGTGGACTTTCTTATGCCAGCTACAGGGTGCTGGCGGTGCTGCGCGAAGTGCTCGAATACGATCCAGATCTGATCGTTATCTACACCGGCCAAAACGAATTCTTAGAACGTAGGACTTATGCGAGTTGGGAAAACACCAGCGCTCGTTCGAACGCTCTGGCTTGGCTGACGCAAATGCGAACCGTTCGGCTAGCTCGATCTATCGCAATCAAACCGGCCGCCCGGTCAGACGCTCCAGCGAAGACTGAGTTGGCTTCAGAGGTCGACGCGTTGCTGGATTACAGTGGCGGTCTAAACGACTATCATCGAGACGATCCGTGGCGTAAACCCGTAGTGAACCACTTCCGATGGAACGTCGAGCAGATGATTCGCACTTGCCGCGCCCGGCGTGTGCCCATTGTCCTTATTCGACCGGTGACCAATTTGATCGACTGCCCACCCTTCAAGTTTGAGGTCGATTCAAAGTTGTCGAGCGAACAGCAGTTAAAGTTCAGCGAGCGCTGGGACGCGTTGCGTACGAATCGAGATAGTATCGGCGACCCGCTTGCCGAAGTTGATTACCTTTTATCGATAGATCCCCAGCACGCGGGCGCACTGTATCTGAGAGGTCGCTTGTTGGCCGACCGAGGTGATTGGGAGTTGGCCAAGCGTTACTTCGTAGCAGCCCGCGATGCAGATGTTTGTCCGTTGCGAGCGATCACTCCCATCGTCGAATCGGTTTCTGAGTTAGCGGAACGATTTGACGTGCCGATTGTCGACGCCGAGCAACTGCTGACGGCATTAAGCGAACATCAGATTCCTGGTTCGCAGTGGCTCGTCGATCATGTTCACCCGACCATCGAAGGTCATCAACGAATCGGCGAAGCACTAGCCGAGTTGTGTGTAAGTGAGCATTTAACCACGCCAACAAACAGCGAGTGGAGAAAAGGTAGACGAGCACTTTACACCGAGCACTTAAGCGGACTTGGCGAAGCCTACTTCCATCGCGGCAAACAGCGGCTTGAGGGGTTGATGCTTTGGACCCAAGGCCGCGCGAAGAAAATTAGAGCAGGGACGGAGTAAATGGCTCTGATATAACTTTGGGGTTCCCATTCCTTGTCCTCCTGCATTGAAATGAAATCTTTACTTCGAAGTGATGTGCTTCGGTACGTTGGAAAATCGGTACACTGGAAAATCGGTACACTGGCACTTAAAACCAGAATCGCGTGCCGACTAGACCAATACAAACTTCTATCGTTTGCTAGTGATCGACTTCGACTGATCTAACTCAGCACTCACTAAATCACTGACGTCAGAGCGCTCCGCTTGCTTGAGCGACTCTTGCAAATATTTTATGGCCTGTTCTTGGTTACCACTTTTCTGAGCGATCACTCCGGCGTGGTAGAAGAACAACGGATCGCGTATGCCGATAGCTAGTGCCTTTTCCATTTCTTCGCGGGCTTCTTCAAATTCACCGTTGGCCTGCAAGGCCCAAGCGTATGCATCACGGGTGAAAACATCCTGACGACGGGCGAATTCAATCTTGGCAATTTGCAGCCCTTCAGCGGGTTTGTCGGCATGATTGACGTAGTAAAAAACGAGTTCGCGATTGGCGTTGTCGGTCCCTTCCGATTCCGCGAGGGCTTTGCTTTCAAAATCATTGAACACTTTTTTCGCTTCGTCCGCCTGGCCAGCCCGTGTTAGCGTCTCGCCTAAAACAAACAGGTTTTCTGGATGCGGGGCTGCTTGAATGAACTCTCGTGCAACAGTTACCGCTTCGTCGAATCGCTTTTGAGCGATTCTGATTTTCACCCTAATCCCCAAAGCGTAGTGGTATCCCGGAAACAGCTTCAACGCGTCCGCAATTGCAGGTTCAGCAATCTCAGGTTTGCCGCTGATCAATTGTAAGTGCGCAAACTGAGTAAGAATCCAAGCCCGATCTTCGACTTCAGAAGGGGCGGTCTTATTATAGGCCGACTGCATCAAATCGACCGACCCTTGAATATCGCCAAACAGCTCGCGCAAATAGGCGGCACGCGTAAGTCCCGAGATTTCGCCCGGTCGCATATCGAGAGCCCACTGGGCGGCCTTCTCGGCTTCGTCATAGTTCCCTGTTTCGACACATGCATCGGTCAGCAAAGCATACGCAAGCACATCGTCGGGACGACTTTTACTGAGTGCACGTGCTAGCACCAAGGCTTGTGCAAATTCATGTTTACCAAGGGCGATCCAAGTTTCAATGCGCCGCGCCTCAAAGTTGTCGGGAACAAGTCGTAAGGACTCTTTGAGTACTCCGCTAGCTTTATCGTAGTAACTTGGATCGGATGTTTCACGTGCGCGACGTGTAAGAGCCATTGCGAGTGCATTATATGCGTCAACACTCTCAGGCTTTAGCTCGATAGCCTTCTTGGCAGCAGCAATTTTCTGTTCCGCTGGACTGCTAACTGTCGCTGACGTTTCACCAAAACAAACCCCATACGAGAGTAGACTCAGTACGACTAAATTCAACTTGATAGATCTAATGATATTCATAAAGCTCTCGATTGAATTGCAGTAGAGGTGGTTAGTTCATTAGGTACGACTCGTAAATCAGAATGCGTTAGTCACGATGTTGCGCATTTTGGTTTTGTGAGCCACTGGCTTGCCAGTGTACCGAAGCGATTAGGTTCGAATTAAATATTTCATTGCGATGCGTTGGCGCTTTACGCAATGGTCGCCGAAGTAATCAACGTCGCGCGTAGCTGCGCTAACGACATCGTAATCCGCCACCGCAGCGATGCGTGTTTTGAAGTGTCTTGCAGTTCACAAGCTTTCATACTTCGACAGCTTTCACGGCGAGGGAGTCAGTGCTGGCACAGCTAATCGCAATCAGAGTAACTTACTCCGGTTCACTGGCCGTGCCCCGTACGGTCCGATACACATCCAGTCGCAGCGGGGGCAAGCCAGTGGCACACAAATGCAAACGCCCAACATCAAAGCTCGCGACTTATGGCTGAAGCTTCGTCCGTGCTCAGGGAGGGGCTCACTGCGGTCCGCCACCGGGTTCACCTGGATCGATGTGCCGGCGATCACGTCCGCTTGGACAATTGGCTAGATAGGGAAAAGTCGTGCGATAAGGTGCATCATTCACGTTCACCCCATCGCCAAGCGAATTATTAGGCGACACGTTGAAAGAAGGATTGAATACACCCGCGACCGCTCGTAACGAGATATCAGTAACGTCATCGAAAACACGACGACCGTTGGGATAGCCGGCAGAATCGCCTCCGAGCAGACCAAGCCGACTTGCATTTGAAGCTGGCGTCGGGCCGATGCCAGTATTGAGCCGAAGCAAATCAGCGACTGGCCCAGCGGCGGTGCCTGGCGCAGCGATGGGCGGAGCATAAGTCACTAACGGCAACAGATCTGTCCGAGGCGGAGTCGGGATTGCAATCGCACCGCCAGTAGCTGCATTGAGAATGCGAGCCAGCGCCGGGTCGAGAAAGAAACTTGCAAATTGCGAATCGTTTTTAGGTTCGTCCATGCTGAAACGATCTTTAAAACCTGTTCCGACTAATAACTCATTGATCAGCGGGTTGCCCATTCGTTGGACTTGACGATAGCCACCTGATCCTTGCTGTGGTTGAGGCGACTGTCGCACCAGTACGCGTGGTCGTGATGTCGTTCCCCAGACACCAATGGTTGCTGCAGGTGAATTCGGTGGTTCCAAATTGCCAGTTCGTGTAAGCATCGATACTGGAACTTCGATCGCAATGGAGTTCACGCCGTAGCCTGAGACTGTATCACTTGCAAAGTTCTGCAGCGCCGAATCTTGAGCGGGACTCAGAACGGGCGATACGTGAGTGTTTAGCGTGTCAAAAGCACCTCCGAGGTCGATCCAAAATGCATCGTCAGTTGTACCTGCAAACACCTTCACATTCTGCGTTGTAGTCGCATAAGTGCCCGCAGAAAACAGGGCCGAATAGTCCATCGTTCGTGGGCCGACATTGGCAGGTACGGCATAAAAAGGTCCCGAGCCAGCGAAGTTCGTGTTGATTCCGTTCTTAACCATAGTGACCGCGTAACTCTGCCGCATGCCGAGACCGGGTGAGGCAAAAGAGTTGATTTGCGGTGGAACGATCAGCGTCCCTGGCGGTACAGGTGCCGGTGAATTTGCTGGGGCGTTAATTCCGTTACCAGCACCAGCGTAAACTTGAAATAGATTTTGTAATCGCTGCTCAGTATTAAAACGGAACTGGAAGGTTATGTCTGCGACTGCGTCGTTGTTATTGTCGACTTTGATCTCGTAGAGAATCTCAGGATCGAATGGAAACCAGTTGGGTCCATTGGCAGGATCTAAAAGCGGATCGACACAGAGGATCAGCGTTACGCTTGGAGTAGCGTTTCCGTCGTAACTGCGAAAAGCGTAGATGTCGGTAATATCGGCTTTATGATCCAGGGCAGTTATCGGTGCTTCGCGATGATTCGCGGCAAACAAACTGGCTGAATTCAAGCCACCCAGCATCGGCCAGCCCAGCGTCGTCCAGCCCAATGTAGCTGCAACGGCGGCCCTTTTGAATAAACTCTTCCGCATGTCATTCCTCCCCATCAAAATCGAAACTAACAACTGATGGCAGAAGTACGAAAGTACACGCTGGAATGGATGCGAGAATTTCTTGCGATGTTGCTAACTGACGTTCAGTCAGCCAACGGCGCTACCAGCAGGATCAGTGAGTCGGCGGCGCAAGCCACGGAATCAGTGAGCCGACGGCGCTAGCCACGGGATCAGTGAGCCGACGGCGCTAGCCGCGGGTCTCGAAGTTGTAACCTTGTATGAACCAATGATCTTTCCAATGGCAATCCACTCGACAAAATGTCACGGAGCATTTGGTGGTCTCTGGGTCACGTGGAGTCGCCCACTTCGAAACCCGTGGCTAGCGCCGGGCTAGCGCCATCGGCTCACGGTTAAGTCAGCGACGGCCATAAGCTAATACTACACGCAGTATTGCAGGGTTCGAAGCTGTTGTTTGTTCAATATGCAGATCGCAAGCTGGAAGCTGGCATGGCGAAGAGTCGTGGATGAGTACCGTAGCGGAAGCCGTCAAGGCTTTCGGAGGTTGAATTTGCGTGGAAAAGTCGCATGAACGAAATGCTTGACGCTTTCCGCTACCGACTTGTAGCCATCCCAGCTGGAAGCATACGCCACTATATCCGAGGACAGCTCTCTTTGTTACTGCGACAAAAGCTGATGGCGGAAACAGCGAACTGCTTTATGCCAATATCCCACCGCCATGGCGGATGCAGCCGAATGTCGGTGATCAGGCCAGCGAAATCTGTGTGCGTCTGCAACTCGGCTTGAATCGCGAACGGATTCAAGCCTGTGAAAAAATTCTTGGCGTTGATCGCTTCGATGAGCGTTTGATTTAAACGACTGTCATCGATTTGCATCAAGCCGGGTAACGATTGGCTGGATACAAAATCGAAAACCAAAACCCCTCGTCCACCTGGAACAAGGGCTTGCACGAGAGTTCTCAGATGTTGCCTTCGCAGCGCCAAAATAAGGACAACGATCGACGGATGATTGATCCCTAGAGCAAGGACTAACGAGTCGATTAACTGCGACAATAAACTGGTCGATACCACGCAGTCAAACGGCGTCGAGGGAATCTGAGATGTCAGGGCCAGCAGCCTCAGCAGGTCATTCACAGCACTTGAATGGAAGTCCTTCACGTCAGTCGCGTGGAGCCGATCGAAGACGCCGGTCACATCGGTACTTTCCGCGACATGAACATGTTCTCGCATGGTTTCACCCACGGTACTGGCCACAGCCAACTCAGTGGCCGCTCGGTCCAAATCGACCAGAACAATCTCTTTGAATACGGATAGCAATTCGACCAGATCGAGATCATTGCAGTTACCAGGTCCTAACAAGCACAATCGTCCAGGCGCTGCGCTAGCGTTCTGTTTGAGCAAATGCATCACACGTTGGCGATGAGGGGCGAACAGCAAATGGGCATTGAGAGTCGTTTGATTGCGGCGTTGATGCTCAGCCATAAGCCAGTTTGGATCGGACATGCCGGTTACTCTTCGTGCGGATTCTCAAAGGCCTGATCAGCTCGCAGTGACTTCTTTGCTTTCGATCCATTTCACCAGGGAACGCTCCGGTACAGGCAAATTCATGAGCGGCGCGAACTCACCGAATGACGTATCTGCTTGTTGTAACAGTTCGATCAAATTGCTGTTTGGAAGCAATTGTTTGAGCCCAGCAATAAAGACATCGCGTTCCTCCCACTCCTCATCCTTGCAAGTAGGAAGAAGGGACGCGAGGGCAACGCATGCGGCATCCAACTTGCGTGGCTGGGCGTTTATCAATTCATCAAAGTTTGTATGCCGCTCAATGATCGAAGCGAACTCTTCGGGCAGTTTCCAACTGCGACACAAAGCAGCCGCGGCCTGTGCGTGATCCCAACCAAACACTTCGCGTTCGAGATGCGATAAACGCACATGTTCAATCCCGCGCCGTTCAACCAATTCAGCGTATTGTTCTGGAAGTTCCTTCAATAGCAGTGGAATAGCCATATCCTGAAGAAGCGCGGCGGCGAAAAGGTCTTCGCTGTTAGGCAACTTCAGAATTTGCCCAAGCAACCGCGAGAGCACTGCACGACGCAACGAGTCCTGCCACAGGTTCTTTAAATCGAATGGGCCAAACTTTGGATTAGGTATCAAACTGAAGACCGCGCTCCAAAGCGCAAAGTTCTTGATAGTCCGCACGCCGACCAACTGCAACGCTTGACGAACACTGGCGATTTCGCGGGCGAAACCGAAGTAGCTTGAATTCACAAAGCGAAGCACTTGGCCCATTAAACCGGCGTCAGCCTCGATCGGCTTCGCAAACTCAGCCGGTCCGTTGGAAGCGTCCTGCGACAATTCGAGAAGTCGAATGGCCGTTTGCGGAAGAGCCGGCAGTTGAGCCGATGCGAGAACGTCTTCCAAACTAATTTTAACTTGAGTCGTCGATGTCATGTCTGCCCCTGTAATTCCATTTTTTGCGAGACCAGCATTCGCCCCCCGGCCCTACAACGTCTCGCAATGCTAACCTAGATCACAAAGGAAGGGCAAGCAAACTTGAATTCAGTATAGGTGCAAGCCTGAATGTGGAAAACACCGAAACCTGCATTAGTGGCGGAGTTATCGTTACGATCGTTAGCTTCGTGGCTGACAAGTCCGTATTACCAAGGCATCCTGGTCCGTTGGAACGGGTACAAAATCGAAATGCGACTGGGAAGAGGTTGAGTGGATTGCTCACGCAACGGCTGACACGGTGATATCACATGCAAGCAACACGTTCATCAGCAGCAGTAGGATAATATCTGAGTTTCGAACAGGAGAACCGAATAAAGTACCTTCAGTTTTTCAAGTGGACCGAACGCAACGGTGAAGCGACCGTTGCGGACGAAACACAGTTGGCTGCAACATATTACTGCGTGAAGTGAGCCGCGGATTGCCATGAACGAGTGAGCCGACGCCGCTAGCCGCGGGTAAACGAAGTGGTCGTCGTGCAAGATCAACATCTCTATCCAACGGTAACGCACATGCCCGTGAATCTTTGGCCAATGGAAAGTCATTAATCATTTCTGGTCAACTACTTCGTTTACCCGCGGCTATCGCCGTCGCCTCACATCCGGTTGATTCCTAACACTTCATATGCTTAAATTAAACCATTAATTATGAAAATTGGGCAAAATCATGAATGATAAGATTGCTACCTTCATTACATGGACGACGTACGGAACGTGGCTTCCCGGCGATGTGCGAGGCTGGAGGAAACGCAAAGGAGGTCAGCAATTGCCCGCAGCTCAGCTTGCGGATTGGTCTCGCAAACAATTGAAAGGCGAAGCGGTACTGCTTGAACCGCATGACCGCAAAACTGTTGAGCAAGCTTGTAGAAACCACTGTGAAATTCGCGATTGGCATCTATTTGCAGTCAACGCTCGCAGTAATCACGTTCATGTAGTCGTTGCCGTAGATATCAAACCACAGATAGCTCGAGATCAGTTAAAAGCGAATTGTACTGGAGCTTTACGCAAACAACCAAAGCCACTGTGCGTTGAACGAACTTGGACTAAGGGTGGTGATTGTGAGATCCTCGATACAGACGAAGATGTGTATGCTGCAGTGGAGTACGTGCATGAAGGCCAGTGAGCCGTCGGCGCTAGCCGCGGGTAAACGAAGTGGTTGTCGTGCAGGATCAAAGTTTCTATCCAACAGTAATCACTTGCCGGAGGATCTTTGGCCACTAGACAGTCATTAATTCATTTCGAGTCACCTACTTCGTTTACCCGCGGCTAGCGCCGTCGGCTCACATGCGCTACTAGCAAAATCGCGGGCACCACGTTGCCATGAACGAGTGAGCCGTCGGCGCTAGCCGCGGGTAAACGAAGTGGTTGTCGTGCGGGATCAAAGTTTCTATCCAACGGTAATCACTTGCCGGAGAATCTTTGGCCACTAGACAGTCATTAATTCATTTCGAGTCACCGACTTCGTTTACCCGCGGCTAACGCCGTCGGCTCACCTAAGCCATCAACTCAGGAATCGGTCTTCCTCGGTCTACCAGTGGTGTTGGACGACCGTTGAAGTCGCGAATCATGGTCTTGGCGGCGTCGATACCTAAATGATGATAAATTGTTGCCAAAAAATCACCCGCATCGCAAATTCGCTCAATAGAATCTTCGCCGCGTTTGTCCGTCGCACCAATAAACCGACCCGTTTGAATCCCGCCGCCCGCCCAGATGTTTGAAAACGCTCGTGGCCAATGATCGCGGCCCGGTTGCTGTGTGCCGGCAGGTGCGCTCGCATCGCCTGCGCCCGTGCTCGCTGCATAGTTGATCTTCGGCGTGCGTCCGAACTCGCCGGTCACTACTACTAGAACACGTTTATCCAAGCCACGTTGATAAATGTCTTCGATCAAAGCAGATACCGCTTGGTCATAAGCTTTCGCTCGGAATCGCATCGCGTCGAACACATGATGATTGACTGCGTGGTCATCCCAGTTGTGAACGCGACCGCAAAGCGCTCCACTGAGACTGGTCGTCAATACTTCAACGCCAGCTTCAATCAAGCGACGCGCCATCAGCAGTTGCTGTCCCCATGCGTTGCGACCATAGCGATCGCGCGTTCGATCATCTTCTTTGCTTAAGTCAAAGGCCTCTTTCGTCTTGGGATTCGTAAGCAGTGTCATGGCTTGAGCCTCGAATTGATCCAGCGAGCCTAGTTCACCTTGCTGGTCGAAGGCTCGTTCAAGTGTGTCGAGCCGCTGCCTTAGAGTCGATCGTCGCGACAGTCGCAGGATCTCGTTTTGATCCGACAAGCCGATGTTCGGAACAGAGAACTTTGGTGAGTTAGGGTCACCGGTAACCGTAAATGGCGAGTACGCATCGCCCAAGTACGCTGGACCGTTGTATTCAAGCGGCGGGTTGATGCCGACGTACATGGGCAGCGGATTGGTACGTGGTCCCTCAGCAGAGCGAAGGTAATTGGCAGCCGTCATCCAGTCAGGATACTTGGGTTTGGGTTTGTCACGTGTATCGGGATCACCGGATAGCATCTGCATCGAACCGGCTGGATGTCCGCCAGCCGTTTGCCGCATAGAGCGCAATACCGTGAACTTGTCGGCGATCGCCGCCTGCATCGGTAGCAACTCCGTAAAGTGCATTCCCGCAACTTTGGTAGGTATCGTTCCGAACGGACCGCGATACTCGCTCTCAGCTAGGGGCTTGGGATCATAGGTGTCGATATGCGAGCAACCGCCTGGTTTCCAAACCATAATCACCGCGGTCTTCTCGGTCTTCTTCTCAACGCCATCAGGAGTTGGACTTTGGGCTTGTAGCCGCAAAATACCAGGCAAGCTTAAACCTGCGAAACCGCCCAAGCCCATTCGAAGAAATCCGCGTCTACTGGACGATCCCATCGAAGGACCGAAAGCGCAAGGACCACTGCAACGAACGGTGGATGCATTAAAAAGATCGCTCATTTTGGCTCCGTTGGTTTGACGTGGATCGCGATAGGTTCGGATACAACGATGTCTACAATATCTCGTGGCTGGGCTTTTTGAGTCGCTTGTTTGACCTGTTCCGTCGCAGCAGCTAGAGCCGCCATTGCCGCTTGCTGCTTTGCTTTTGCCGTCGCAAGGGTTGCGTCCGACACAGCCTTACTCTCCGCCCCACTGGAGCTAGCACTGGCAGCATCGCTCTCGAGCTTCTTTAACTCTTCGCCAATTGCACTGGCCTCTTTCTCCGCTTGCCGCTGAAGAGATTCTGCGATGGGGATCGCTTCGGGACAGTAGCGATACTTTGCAACGGCTCCACCATAAAAGGCGATCAAATAATCGCCAGGTGGAGTCTTTAGATTTGCAATATTCAATACGGCACTCGAACCATCTTCGGTCAAGTTCACATCAAACTGCGGGACACGTTCAAAACCGTCACCAAAGGTTTTTAGTTGCAGGGTTGCAGCCGAAAACTCCGACCGACGAATATGCTTCAGTGGAATCGTAAGTTTTTCGTTCGCTGCAACATCCCAAACTTTGTTCTCGGCGGCGGCGATGGTTAACGGAGCTGATTCGAAACCGCTGACCGACACTGGCACATCGGAAACTAGCCTTGGCTCTGGAATCTCGCTCCACGAATCCGGCACGGGCCACTTTAGTTCCGCCATGCGGCACGGCCGCGTAACCGACTGACCATTGACAGTGGCCCGACCTAAGAACTTTGCATTAGCCATCGCTCGTGGAGCCTTTTGAGCGGCGCTGATCAACATGATGCCTCGCAATTTACCAGCAGCGATCTTTAGTCCCCGCGCGGTAACACCTTCAGGCAAGCCTTCCATGCTCAACTCAATCTCACCATCAAACCCGTCACGACGAACAGCGACAACTTCCATTGCGACAGTTGCCCCGCCGCGAAGTGCGATTGGTTTTGAAAATGCAGCCCGATCACCGTTCCGCAATTCCATATGCAGTGGCCATGCGACCAATGCAAAGTCTGGAGCCGCTTGACGAACGACCAGCCGATAAACGTTACGCGAATCGTTGCGAGTCCCTCCGAACAAATCAGTAACTTGCAGTCGATGAATTCCGTCTTCTTTAATCTCGAGTTTACCGAGGATGTCCGCTGAACCAGCATCATAGGGCGGGCCATCATAAGCGTATCCGTTGCTCGACGGTTTCATCGGACTCGCAATGTCAGTGAACTCAGCCACGTCATTCCAAGTTTGCGTAGCGCCTTCACCGGTTGCTCGTTGTACAAGTATCGAAGCGTCCGTTGGCAATCCAAGTCGCTCGGAAGCCAACTCGATCCACCAAACATCGCCTTTCGTCGCAGCGAATTCGTAGCAATCCACATCCGCCGCTGGAAAGAAACTCGCTGCAATGTCACACGGTAAAGTGATCTTTTGAGATTGAGCCGGAGCGTTTGGTTCAAGCTCTGCAAGAGTCGCTTTTTCAGGCAATCCTTCAGGCGGCCAGGAAAAGGAACTCACGGACTTGGTCGATGCAAAGACTGGCAGCGGAGAAGTTGTTGGAACTTCTTGCAACGACAATCGATAGAAAAATTCGCTGCCACCGCGAAATGTCAGTTCATGGACTTTGATCATGTAACTGCCATCGTTCGGTGCGGTGAAGTCGAGCACACCACCCCGCCGTTCAGCAACCAAATCTTGCCCATTC
The DNA here is from genome assembly GCA_031412515.1 of Planctomycetia bacterium. GTDB lineage: Bacteria > Planctomycetota > Planctomycetia > Pirellulales > Pirellulaceae > Aureliella. The sequence goes on from JANODD010000110.1 coordinate 54,913, forward strand.
GCGTCTGCCAGAATCAACACCGCGTCTAACTTCGAATCAATTCCTTTCGCGGCACAGTTGATTATGTATCTCGAACTCTGTTTGGCGTTGAACCGATAATGGTCAACTGACTTTGCAGTCATGACTCCATTGCAAATCGAATCGATCGCCAGCTCCATAGCGGTCGCGATAGAAGTATTGGGCGATTTCTGAATCGATTCGGGCAATGTATCTACTGAGAAGACGCGTGACGATGAAATGCCCAGTCGAGTCATCACTCGAGCTTCGTAGATACCAACTGGGCAATCGTTGCCTATGGTCACGGTATATTTGTTGGCCTCTGGTTTGCCTGAAGCGTCAAGCTTGCGAGATGCCTTCAATCGTGTATCGGAAAAGTACATCTCGTCGGCATCTTCGATGTTTTCACCACTGATTTTGATTTCGACTTGAGAGCCAACTGTACCGCCCATGGGCATGGTCGTTAGCAGTCGCGGGGCGGGTAAGCCTACGGATTGCGAGAATGCTTGCGGAGTTTGCAAAAGCAAGGTTGTCAGCAACCCGATTAGCAGTAGGGAGTTGTTAGGTTTTATATCTCGCATATTCGTTGCTTTAGGATGGTTGTCGGGGCGTAGCCTAGGCATCTTGCCTGGGTAAATAGTCGCCTTTCGCTCCGCGAACGTTGCGTCAACGCGCTACTTTCGCGGAGCGAAAGGCGACTTTAGAAACAATGCCTAGGCTACGGGTTAGTGATTGAATAAAAACTCTTTTGTATTGATCAAGGCCCATATCAAGTCTTGCATGTTTTGTCTCTTCGATTGTGCTGTATCAAGCGGCTTGCCGGCTGCGTCAGTGCGAACTTCGGAAAGATACTCCGTGGCAATATGCAATTCGTTCTCGCGAGGCTCACGTGCGAAAGCGACTCGATAGAGCTCACGTACTTTTTCTTCGGCTGGACGTTCATCGTTCGTTAAGCGTTCAGCACGCCCGTTCGGCTGATTCAACTTGGCTTTGACGTCGCCTGCGTTGATCAGATGAAGGCTTTGCGCGAGACTCGATGACTGAACCCGTTCGCACTCGCAAACACTCTCGCTTTCAGGGCGGCCAAAGACTTTGAGGAACGGAGAGGCTCGATTGTAACTGTTATCTGGCAATGCGATCGCCCGTGTTCCAGTTGGCAAGTTTGGAAAATCGGTTTTTGACTCAGTCAACGCATCGATCGCGTCTAGCAACATCTCCGCTTGCAACCGCCGTGGATAGTACCTTGAGTAATTCTGGCGGTCAGCGATGTTGTATTGATTCGGGGAGGAACTTAATTGATAAGCGCTGGACTGCGTGATGACTCGCACCAGTGACTTTAAATCAAAATGGCTATCGACAAAGTGCTTTTCCAGGGCGGCTAACAATTGAGGATTGGTCGGTGGGTTGGTATCGCGAATGTCATCCTCAGGTTCGATTAGACCGCGCTGAAAGAAGTGTTTCCAGTAGCGATTTACAAGGGCCTTTGCAAAGAACGGATTCTCTTTAGAAGCCATCCAGTCGACCAATTTCAAACGAGGGTCTTCATCCGGCGCGATCTCAGGAATCGTATCGCCAAGAGCAGCTGGTTTCAATGCGACGCCCGATTTCATATTCTTGGCGGTTGCCACACCACGTTTGTGAAAGATCAAATCTTCACCGCGGGTGTTCGACGGTTTGCGTCCAACTTGACTAAAGAACGCGGACAAGCTGTAGTAATCGTCTTGACTCCAGCGCTCGAACGGATGGTGATGACACTGAGCACATTGCATTCGCACCCCGAGGAATAACTGGGCGACATCTTCGAGTTGCTCTTTGGGCTCCTTCACGCGTTTGTACCAAGCCACAGCCGGATTGCCGATTACAGTTCCCGTGGCAGCGAGCAGTTCGCGAACCAATTGGTCATAGGGCTTGTTCGCGAGCAGACTGTCGCGAATCCACGCGTGAAAGGCAAAGTTGGATTTCAAGTCGCTGGCGTCATCGCGGCGATTCTTGAGCAATGCAGTCCACTTGTTTGCAAAGTAGTCGGCGTAGTCGGGACTTCGAAGCAAGGCCTCGATCACTTGATCGCGTTTGTTCGCTTCTTCACTGGCAAGAAACTCCTTTGCTTCACTCTCAGTAGGCAAACGGCCGGCGATATCCAACGACACTCGACGCAAGAAAGTTGCATCATCGCAAACAGGAGATGGAGGAACTCCGATGGCTTTCAAATTTGCGAATAGCAAGTCATCGACAAAGTTCTTGCTTAATGGCAAAGCATCGACCGTAGCGCCCATCCGAATCGAAGCGTTGTAAACAGCTACTCGACCTTGATAACGCAACATGATTGCCGCTTTGCCCGGTATGTCGAGGAAATGGACTAAACCACTTCCATCGACCTCAGCCATCGCTCGGTCGTTGGCTTCATAAAGGCATAGCTCGGTAACGTTGCGTTCACTGCCGTCGGAGTAACGAGCGACAGCGGTCAACTGCTGCGATTCGTTTGGGTTCACAAAACCTTCGCGCGGGATGACTTCGAAAGCAACTAACCGCGGAGCTTGATCGCCATCGTAATTGGCACCCTGTTGTATCCAGCTAAGCACCAATTTGTAGCTTTTAGAATGCTCTTCAAGTCGTACGCCGCCACCATGCGGGACTTTTCCGGTGGCTTTCACCAACAGCAAGCTTTGCTCGGGAGCAGAAGGAAACAATCGCCGCCCGCGGCCTTCGTTCACCAGATGTTCAAAATCTTCTTTCGGTTCAAATCCAAGTAACGAGAACTGAAATCCATTTTGCCCTCCGCCTGCCTTCGCATGACAAACGCCTGTGTTGCATCCCGACTTGGTCAACAGCGGCATAACATCATTTACAAAACTAACTTGATCGTTGGGGTCTGCCGCGAACGCGCATGTTGTAGAAGTATGACAGACACACAGCACCATAAGTGCGATGCTAACTTTAGCTAGTGTGTCGAAAATCGCTTTGCGGCTAAAACCGTCGGCCATAACGATACCGCTAAACTGTTTGAGTGAGGTGGGAGTCGATTCGACTTGTGGGCGGGAACCGCCTGAGCGGCTGCCTCTATTGTATTCCTGCGGCGCATTGAGTGTCTATCACGGAATCGTCAGAATCGCGGATTTTAGTAGTTCTAAATCAAAGTCATTGCAAAAAATGTATTTTATCCGTGGGACCGCTATGCCATCCGTGGGGAACGAGTTACTTCTTCCTTCCACGGATGACATGGTGGTCCCACGGATGGAAGAATGAAAAGTTATCAGTTTGGCGATTCCACTTAAACGACACCCTTGATCCATTGACTTTTGGGGGTTCAAAAACTACCAATTTCAATTGTCAACTCAAAATCCCGATTTTCGACCGACTTTCCGCCACTCCGATCACCTCCTTGGTTTGCGCTTGCTTATCGATGTTACAATGCCAACTACCGATCGACACCGGTCAAACTGTTTAAATAGGAAGAAGCATCTTATGCGAGTTCGAACTCAATCTTTAGTAGGTGCGTTGCTGCTAGCTGCGTGTGCTTTGGTCGGCTGCGAGAGCAAGCCAGCAACCGGCCCTGTTACATCCATATCCAGCGAACATGCGGCCGACCAAGCGGCGATCAATGAGTCGCTTGCGCAGTTATCGCCTGACGATCGAATTTTGGCTGAATCTCAAAAGTTCTGCGCGATTGCAACTGTCAACCCGCTTGGAACAATGGGAGCACCCGTCAAGATCGATGTGAATGGCGAGTCGGTTTTCCTTTGCTGCGCCGGCTGCAAGACCAAGGCACTCGGCAACCCTGAAGAGACGCTCGCAAGTGTCGCGAAACTCAAAGCCGATAACAGCCTCAGCAAATAGCACCAAAAGATCTTGAACCTCGAATGATGTCGCTTGGAGTAACTATGCCACAACTACGTGCTGGCGTTTTGATTATCGTTTCAGCCTTGACTTGCTGTTCTGTCTCAACGGATTCGTATGCACAGGAGCCGATCCGGGTCGATGATGGTCAAGGCGCATCAACGCCCAAGCAACCACAAGCGTGCGTAGGTTCAGACGGAGTCGTGCACTTGGTTTATGGTGTCGGCGATAAGGTTCACTATAGTTTTTCAAAAGACGCGGGACAGTCGTTTGCGCCTCCAACAGTGGCGTTTCAAGTTCCGAATATGTCTTTAGGTATGCGCCGTGGTCCACGCGTAGCTGCCACTGGAAAGTCGATTGTAGTGACTGTCGTTGGTGGCGCAAAAGGCAAAGGACAAGACGGCGATGTGCTGGCATGGCGATCCAAAGACGGCGGTGCGACGTGGGCCGGACCGACGAAAGTCAATGACGTAGTCGATTCTGCACGCGAAGGCTTGCATGCTATGACTGCGGGAGCCAACGGAGCGGTTTGGTGCGTGTGGTTGGACTTGCGCGCACAGAGTACTGAGCTCTACGCATCCCGCTCGACCGATGGCGGTGAATCTTGGTCAGCAAACACGCTGGTTTATCGCTCGCCCGAAAAGAGTATCTGCCAGTGCTGTCATCCCTCGATCGCAATCGATGGAAATGCGATACACGTATTGTTCCGCAATTCGCTCGACGGCAATCGCGACATGTACATCGCAACTTCGAATGATAGTGGAAAGTCGTTTGAGCCCGCCAAGCGTTTAGGGCTCGCTCACTGGTCGTTCAACGCATGTCCAATGGACGGCGGAATGCTTGCTGTCGGGCCTCGCGGAGAAGTGGCAACGGTTTGGCGTCGCGCTGGCGAGTTATTCTTCACTACCAACAAGAAAGATGAATCGCTCTTGGGCAAAGGCGAGCAACCTTGGGTTGCATCAACAGCTCAAGGTCCAGTAGCAGTGTGGACTGAGGGACGAGTCGGAAAGCTGCGATTACAATCGCTTGTTGAATCGAATTCAAAGGTGCTTGACGAACAGGCTCGCGATCCGATGATCGTTTCCCAAGGGAATATAACTATCGCATGTTGGGAATCTATTGACGACAGCAAAGCATCCATTAAGGCCGTTCGAGTTGGCGCTAAGTGAGGTTAATGTGGGTCGTCCCGAACCGACTATCTTCGAAATCGGCGGAAACCCAGTATTCCGCGTTGCGTATTGACTTGCGGCGCTGGCTGGAGTGACTGCAGCGTTCGGCCTGACTGAGTCTGACCACGATGCTGCTCTTCCCAACGCATCGAACCGTAGTTGACTCCGCTGATATTAAAGCTGCGATAGGGGTTCTCGCGACTGATTTGTGCCTGCGCACTCGGTCTGTCAAACGAAATGACAAACGCTAGAACTAGAATCGAACTGTAAAATACACGAGCCATAATGTCCTCTGGTTTAAGTGAAATAGTAAGTTTTTTTATTTCCGCGACTTCATTTACGTTTCATCGCTGGCAATCTCTTTACTAGCCCCATTTGGATTGTCGTTGCAAGTGCGATGATGCTGTTGCAAAGTAGCATCCCGGTCAACCGTTCGAGGGATGGAATGTGTTCGCTTTGGCTTCCGGCAATAGAACGGCTTCGCTCATTTTTCTTCGCCTGTTTCAAGTGACGCCCAACTCCAAGCGAAGCACACCTTCGAAACTTGAAAGACGCTGCGACGTTCGTGCTGGCGCGGAGCGGTCGCTGCTTTAACTTTAACACATCGGAGGTCGCAGTTCATGTTCCCACCGACCAAGGTCGGCGGTGAACGAGTCGCGGCGGGCTTGCCAGCGGTACGGCTTTAGCTCTTAGCCTGTAAGTCATTTCACCACCGACGCAAGGTCGGTGGTGTCCGTAGAGCCAGCGTCATCAACCGTCATCAACCGTCATCAACCGTTAGCAACCGTTAGCAACCGTTAGCCAGTTAGCTTTTGGAGTGTTACTTTTTTTGCCCATCCATTTTTTTGCCGAACGTGCGTCCAGGTTGGACTTATTGGACGCGCCGAGATACGAAAAAAGCTGCCCGAAGGCAGCTCTTATATTCAGTTCAGTTCAATTTTCGTCACTAGCGATCAGCCGCCAGCGATTTCTGAAATTTCAACACGGGTGTACTTTTGGCGATGACCGGTGCGGCGCTTCGAATTCTTGCGGCGGCGGAACTTTTGAATGTACAGCTTCTCGCCCTTCTCCATGCCGATCACTTTTGCAGTGACTTTCGCACCGCTAACTGCCGGAGTACCCAGTTTCAAACCCGCTTCTCCGCCAATTGCGAGAACTTGCGAGAATTCCAGGGTGTCGCCCGATGCGGATCCGTCACGATAGTCAATATCGAGTCTCTGTCCGGGTTCAACTTTATATTGGCGGCCGCCGTCAACGAAGATCGCGTACATAGTTAGGTCTGGTCGAAATGGTGGTAATTGCGAAAGTTTGGAACCCGAGAGTTTACAGCCTTCCGATCTCTTAGTCGAGCCCTAACGATCAGGTTTTTGGATGCTTAACCAGATTGAGGGTTCTGGATTTTTAATCGCATTTTACCTTCGGGCTCAAAGCGTGCTAAGCTGTTGCGGCACAAGAGATAAACCCGAGCGAAGGCGATTCAATGAGCCGATTAAATCCATCCCATCCGAGCCCAACAGATCCGGTTGTTAACCAGAATTTACACGGGAAATACTGGCATTGGTGGGTTAGCGGGCTGCTGTTACTGGCCACGATGATCAACTACATGGATCGCCAGACACTTTCGAATTTGGCTCCGCGGGTAAAGGCTAGTTTCGGACTTACGAGTGAGCAGTACGGCGAATTTGCCTCTGTATTTGGCTTGTCATTCGCCATAGGATCGCTTTTCTTCGGAATTATCGCTGACCGAGTTGCCGTCAGAGTGCTCTACCCGTGTGTCCTAGTAGCTTGGTCAACGGTCGGGATAGCAACCGGACTTTCGACTGGCTACCGCTCGATGTTGATTTGCAGAGGACTGCTAGGTTTTTTTGAGGCTGGCCATTGGCCCTGCGCGCTGATTGTGACCCAGGCTGTGATGACGCGTGGCAATCGCGTGATGGGTAACAGCATCCTACAAAGCGGCGCGTCGCTAGGCGCGATTCTAACTCCGATCATCATTCTTTTTATGATTGGGAATGAGGTGGCAGGGTCTCAAGATCAATCCCAGTGGCGATGGCCGTTCATAATCATTGGCGCAGTCGGTTTACTGTGGGCGCTCTTGTGGGTGATCTCTATTCGACCTGGCGACTTAGCGAAACCCGATCTGACAACGGTTGAAAACGGATCGCCCCAGGTCTTCTGGCTGTTTGTTTTTTTGCGAGACAGACGGTTCTGGGCGCTTGCAGCGATGGTCTTTGCCATCAACACTTCATGGCAGCTGATCCGCGAATGGTTGCCAATGTTTCTGCAGGAGGGGCGTGGCTACAGCGAAAAATTCGCTTTGTACTTTAATTCTTTATACTACTTCGCTACGGATGTCGGCTGCATTTTGGCGGGAATGGCAACCCTGTGGCTCGTCAAGCGCGGCATGAGTATTCATGGAGGACGCGTTGCAGTGTACGCCGCATGTGCCATGTTGGCCGCGTTAACAACGGTCGCTTCGTTTTTGCCACAGGGTTGGCGGCTTGAGTGTGTGCTACTTCTGGTCGCAGCCGGAACCCTTGGGGTTTTTCCATGTTACTATTCTTTCACTCAGGAACTTAGCGCAACCAACCTGGGGAAACTCACTGGAGTGCTTTCGTTTCTTGGTTGGATGTCGTCGCCTATTCATAAGTACTTCGGTCGACTTATCGATCAGACCAAGTCTTTTGATTTCGGCATCGCCCTAGTTGGCTGGGCCCCGCTGGTTGGCTTACTAGTATTCCTCCTGTTGTGGCCAAAAAGTGCGGCTTTTTCAGAATCTAGTCAGGACTCTGAAGTCTGATTTTTAAACCTCACCCCTCAAGCCTCTAGCCTCAAGCCTCTACAGGTCGATATACTTAGGCCCTGAAAGTCGAATGCATCCACTTTCGCGAGTGATCTTCTCTAGGAAACAGTTGTGCCGTTTGCTGAAATTGGACCTATCGCGATTCACTTTCCCGAGCGGCGGGAAACGAACTCTGACCTGCATGCGTTGCATCCAGAGTGGAACATGGCGGAAATCGCTGAGAAAACGGGAATTCACTGCCGTAATATCGCTGCGCCAGGCGAAACCGCTTCCGACTTAGCCGTCGAAGCAGCTGAGAAATTGTTCGCTGAGAATTCAGTTGATCGCGAGTCTATTGATTTCCTCCTTCTGTGTACCCAAACTCCCGACTATCCGTTGCCAACCACGGCCTGTCTGCTACAGCAGCGACTCGGATTGCGAGTTAACTGTGGGGCTCTGGATTTCAACTTGGGATGCTCAGGTTTTGTTTATGGCTTAGCCTTGGCTGAAGGATTGATTCGATCGGGGGCCGCCAAGCGAATCCTGCTCATCACCGCTGAAACGTACACCAAGTATATCGACGAAGACGACCGCAGTTTGCGGACGATCTTCGGTGATGCTGCGGCCGCAACGCTGATACAAACGACTGATATCCCAAGTTTGATTGCGTTCCAGTTCGGCACTGATGGCAGCGGTGGCGATACATTGTTTGTCGGCGACGGTGGCGCGCGTGCCAAAGATCAAGCGATCAAACCGCGCAACCGCAAACGTTGGAAAAGCCGACTGTACATGGACGGCCCGAGCCTGATGAGCTTCACTGTCGTCGCTGTTCCGAAGTTGATCGACGAGATCCTTGAACTCGCCAAACTTACACCGGCCGACATCGACATTTATTTGCTCCATCAAGCGACTAGCAAGATGCTGGAACTGCTTCGTACTCGCTTGGAATTGGATTCGCGGCAGCTACCGATTCGGCTTGAGCAACACGGAAATACCGTTTCCAGCACTCTTCCCATCTTAATTAATGACCTTCGAAACGAAGGCCACCTTAGACCCAACACGCACAACCTATTGATCGGCTTCGGCGTTGGATGGTCGTGGGCCGGATGCGTCTGGCGCGACACATGGGTCAAGTAGCCTAGGCATCCTGCCTGGGGCAAGTAGCCTAGGCATCCTGCCTGGGGCAAGTAGCCTAGGCATCCTGCCTGGGGATTTAGTTTGTCTACGGACCGCAGCATCCGCAACCCGGATATCGCCCCAGGCAAGATGCCTAGGCTACTTCTTCCCAGGACATCATAAAAACAGAAAAACCGCACATCCATAAGAGAATGTGCGGCGATCTGGGGATCTTTTTTCAGCAAAGCGGAGGGCAAGGGAGTCGAACCCTCAACTGCTTGCGCAGCGACTGATTTCGAATCAGCTTCCTAACCATTCGGTTACCCTCCGGCGATGCGGCTATTCTCTACCGAAATCCGTCATTCGGCAAGGGCATTTAGCAAAACCCGCTTTCAGGTTACCGACAGAAAATCGACGATAGGAAAAAATCCCATTAGTTGCGTGCAATGTCAGACTGGATTGCAGTTCACTGTTGCCAAATTAATTGCCAAAAACATCGCTGACTGGCGTGCCGTCAGCTCGGGAACAGACGAGCATTAGTGTTCGAAGATCAATAGTCTCCGCCATGAACTTTACCGAACAATCTCCCAGAATGACATTCGAGCCGCCGGTGTGAAACGAGTAGATTTCGCCTTGATTGGTGCAGTTTACCGCGCACGCACTGGGAACATCTGCGACGGCAGAGAGAGTCGAAGCAGTCTTGACCCCGCTTGTCACTGTTACTTTTGAACCATCAACGGCAATATCATTTCCGGAGTGTGCCCAAGGACCATTCATATAAGCCGATGGCGCACCTGCATAGGGCTGACTCAATTTCGCAAATTCCCACCGTGCCGGCCGCCCAGCAGCCTCTGCAATCATGATCGTATTGGTAAGGCCATCGGTAATCGCAGCAAGCTTTGTATAGGCATTTGTCCCCAGGACGGCTTTAATCGAATCGTCACCGGGATAAGCCGGGTTCGAACCAGTAATGGCATTCCAAACTGCCGAGCGGTTATTGGCCCGATTGACCGCCATGTAATCTGCAAGTCCGGGCCGCCAATCTCCGCCGGTGGCAAACGACGTTCGGTCAGTAGAACCAAGTTGTGTAGTATCAAGCGAGCGTTCGCCGCCGGGAGCGGAAGGGCAAACGTAAGTTGGAATCAACATACTCGATGCCGGTCGATTGGCTAATTCAAACCAATCAATTTTTTGATTATAAAGGTTTGAAACGTTGGATTGCTCAAGGTACGGAAGCACGCTCGTTAGGAAACATTGTTTTGCGTAATGAATGGGCAACGTTCCATTGGTTCCGTCTTTCCGAAAATCCGACATGTCGGCAGGGACAGTAATTGCCGCAGTACCCGCAAACTGCACGCTTGATGGCGGCATTTTCTTCCGCGCAGATTCGAAATTGTAGAGCCCTAGGCCGATTTGTCGCATATTATTTGAACACTGCATGCGCCGCGCAGCCTCGCGTGCAGCCTGCACTGCTGGCAAGAGCAGTCCAACAAGTATTCCGATGATCGCGATGACTACAAGAAGTTCAACCAGCGTGAACGCGTCACGCCGTTTAGGGACCGTAACACACATTGAAGCACCTCATAAAAAAAAGAAATTGCAGGCACAAATCCGACGCGTCTCAAATTGGCTTCACGATGCAAAACAAAAGAAAGCATAACCAAAGTAATTAATAGATTAACGATTGCATTGCTTTATGCAACTGATTAACAAGTACAGTTCCAATAAGCATTGTGCACTTGGCTCGCACGGATCAAAAAGGGCCTCAGCGTTGCATTCGTTTGACGCGGAAAGTAAGGAATTCTTGACACCTTTATGAAGGACTTAATGGAAGCAGCATACCAAATCCCATTTTTTCCACCTGCCAATTCCTTTGATGGAACTTCGAAACTACTTAGGGACGCACTGATGGCCTTGGGGAAAATATTTTTTAACTGTGCGGGAACAATGGAAAACCGCCAGCTTTCGCTGACGGTTTAAGGTTGAGTTTAACATTCGAATCGGATCGGATCGACTTGAAGCACTAAGACCTGCTCGTGCTCGGCCGGAGTCTCATCCCAAAATGCATTTTTGCTTTCTCCTCCCTCAAATTGCCTCTTACGTCAAACTGTGTCATATTGGAGCGTCAGAAATCGCACGGTTGGAGTGCGGCTGTGTAGGTTTATACAACGTAAGGGTGTATTTATGGCTTTCTTTTCGACCATGCGAAGCAAATACTATCGTGTGTTTTTAGCTGCAGCGGCGCTCGCCCTTTCAGTTTGCTCTCGCGGATTGTCCGCCGAACCGAACGAGCCATCAGCCGCGGTAATCAACCTCAACTTTGACGAGCAGACCACGGCCGCTCAGTTGTTCGGCGATGCAAAAATTGTTAGCAACGGACCGAATGCAGAAATGTTTGTCGGCATGCCCGAAAAGAACTCAGCTTTGTCACTAACAAAAGCTGGCGACCACCTCCGCATTCCCGATGACCGGACCGACGGGGCACTTGACTTCACCAACGGCGACGCGATCACCTTAGAAGCCTGGGTAAAGCTTGATCGAATCGGCAACGGCGCTAACGTTTACATCATTGGCAAGGGCCGCACGTATGAACAACAGACGATCGAGAATCAGAACTATGCACTGCGACTAACCGGCGCCGGCCAAGAAGCCAAAGTGAGCTTCCTGTTTGCGACCTCTGCCGCAACGGAATCCGTTGAAGCGAAGCCGACCTATCACCGCTGGACAAGCACTCGCGGTTTTGCGGCAGATAACAATTGGCATCACGTCGCGATCAGTTATAAATTCGGCGAACCTGCAAGCATTCAGGGCTTCGTCGATGGTGAATCCACCAAAGGCAAATGGGACATGGGCGGTGAGACCACTTTGCCACCCATCCATGATGATGACGCAGTTTGGATTGGCTCGGCTCGTGGCGGTGATCCAGGCAATAGTCTCGTCGGCTCAGTGGACGATGTTCGTATCTTTCGTTCAATCGTCAGTGCCAGCGACCTCAAGGCACGCCGCAAAGTTGTTCCGCGTGTACCCAGTTGGCCGCATACAGCCCCCGATGACCGCGTGACAATTTCGTTGCATCCAAGTGCAGGCAGTCATGCGGCCTTTCCACCTGTTGCACCCGAGGAATCATTTCGGCTCTCGTTGCCCAAGCTCGCTTTACATCGATTGCCTTTGCAATACGATCCAGGTGGCACTCGCAAAGCATGGAAGGGACCTGTTCTGCTTCGAGCTTTCACGCGATTGCAGTTACCGACTGGCGAAGTCGAGCTCCTACTGCGCAGTCCCGGTCTATCGCGACTGTGGCTGAACGGCGAAGTTGTCCTTTCGACTCCGCCCCGACGACTGAATCCTGATGCTCATCAACCGTGGATTGTTTATGAACCGGACATGCCTTGGCTGCGAGTCCCAAGGGTCGGGGACAACGAAGTCAGACAGAAAGTAACGCTTGATAATTCGCATGTGGAATTGATTTTGGAATCACTGGTTGGTTCTTCAACAACTCGCTGCGAACTGGGCGAAACTCTGGTCGCTTATCGCACCGGAGATCAAATGTTTTCGCTGGTTGGCCCCGGCAGCGAATCGGTTCACTTGGTTGATCAAGAGTTCGAAGCGTATCGCAATTCTGTGGAGAGCGATTTAGCTCGACGTGATCGTCAACTACTTACCGAGACGAGTGCTGCCGAAAATGCTTTCTGGGAACAACGTCACCAAATTGCACAGCAGTATCAGTCTAAGTTGCCGTCGTTAAGTACTCCACCGGCTGTTCCTGAGTTGCCCGAGAATAATCTGATTGACCGCTATGTAAACGCGTCGCTGACAGCGTCGACAATTGAGCCATTGCAACGCCAGGCCTGGTTTAAACGCGTTTCGGATGAAGAGTTTCTGCGTCGCGTTAGTCTCGATATACTCGGCGTACCACCGACCGCCGACGAAGTGCTCGAGCTAGAACAAAGCACTGCACCGAACAAACGCATGGCAATTGTCGAGCGACTTCTTGCGGACGATCGTTGGGCCGACCATTGGACCAGTTACTGGCAAGATGTACTGGCTGAGAATCCCAACATTCTCAAGCCGAGTCTCAACAACTCGGGTCCGTTTCGTTGGTGGCTCCACGACGCTTTGCTGATGAATAAACCGATGGACCGCTTCGTCACGGAGCTGGTGCGCATGGAAGGTGACAGTCATGCGGGTGCTGCGGCTGGATTCGAGATGGCGGCGGAGAACGATGTACCGATGGCTGAGAAAGCTCACATTCTTGGGAGTGCATTCCTGGCGGTCGATATGAAATGTGCTCGGTGCCACGACGCGCCCTACCATCCCTGGAAGCAAAAGGAACTGTTCGAAATCGGTGCGATGCTCAAACGCAAAACGATCGAAGTTCCACCGACCAGCAGTGTTCCCAAAGAATTTTTCGATCGCAAAGGGCGCGAGTCACCTATCACGCTGACGCTGCATCCTGGCGATAAGATCGATCCTGCTTGGCCTTTTACTCAGTTCGGCGAAGGTCAAATCGATGCTGAATTGCTCGGTCGTCCCGATTCGACGCGCGAGCAATTGGCGGCCTTATTAACTCGAGCTGAGAATCAACGTTTTGCCCAAGTCATTGTCAATCGCGTATGGACTCGATTGATGGGTTGGGGATTGGTCAGTTCAGTGGACGACTGGGACGACTTGAATCCTCGCAACGCCGCGCTGCTCGACTACCTTAGCCGAGAATTCGTTAGCGCAGGTTATGACCTGAAGCAATTGGTGCAATTGATCGTTGCATCGGAGATATACCAACGTAAATCCATCGACGGTTCGCATATGGAACCATCGATGGCGTTTTGTGCTCCTTGGCACCGTCGTCTCACCGCTGAACAAGTGGTCGACTCAGCCCACTCGGTAGCCGGTGTTCCACTAACGACGGAAGCCATCACTTTTGATCCCGAAGCTTCGCAAACAGTTCAGAATTTTCTGAATCTGGGCCCAGCTAAACGAGCTTGGCAACTGACTTCATTATCGAACGAACGTGACCGACCAAGTCTCGCTCTACCCAAAGCGGCTGCTGTGGTTGAGTGCATGGAAGCCTTTGGTTGGCGCTCCTCGCGCCAGTCACCGACCAGCCATCGTGAGATCGAACCCAATGTCGTCCAACCTGGTGTCGTTGCCAACGGCAGTCTGGCTGGTTGGGTAACGCGTTTCACGGACGACTCCGCATTGACCGACGAAGCTGTGAAAGCCCAATCGCCTGAGCAGTTTGTAGATCGTTTGTTCCTGCGAATGCTCAGTCGCCATCCCCTTCCAGAAGAGAGCCAAACGTTTGTCGCAGCGCTGCAAGACGGCTTTAAGGATCGTTTGCAAGAACCGGCAAAGTCCGAACGTTTACCGCCGGTCCATCGTGGCTTTGTCACATGGTCCAATCACTTCACGGTCGAGTCCAATGCGCTGATGCGCGACGTCGAAAGAGAAGTAGCCGCCGGTCCCAAGCCTACTGAACGCTTAATCGCTTCATGGCGAATAAAAGCCGAAGATGCCGCCTGGGCACTTCTAAACACCCCCGAGTTTCAGTTTATTCCCTAGATTAATAGAGCAACTAGCAACTAGCAACTAGCAACTAGCATCTAGCTTCTAGCTTCTAGCTTCTAGCTTCTAGCATCTAGCATCTAGCATCTAGCTTCTAGCTTCTAGCCCAATCCCGCCAAGTCGTCAGCAAGTTGAAGGAGCATGATGGACTCTAGTTTCAACCAGCAACCTCCGGTTTTCGTGCGACCGCAACTCACCAGCCCCGTTCCTCCTCAAACTCGCATGTCAATTCTTGCGATTGTCAGCTTAATCGCAGGACTGCTCTCGCCGCTGTTCATCGTTGCGTGTTTCCTTTCACTCATCACATCCGCGGTTGCGATTGTCACTGGACACATAGCACTTGCAAAAATCAGTCAGCCTGCCAATCGTCTCGACGGACGGCCAGTTGCTCTGGTTGGCTTGGTGTTCGGCTACATGTCCATGGGGCTTACAATCGCCTTGTTGACCTTCATCTTCACACGTCCGCCATCGAACTTGAGCAACAGTGCCTCGTCAATAGCGAAAAATACTGCGCAGAGCCGACTCAATGAAGCTGAGCTAAGTATCATTTCAGGCTCGAAGAGTAATGTTGCTCGCGGCAACAGTGAATTGGCTCAAGAGGTCGCAGAAAATTTTGCTCGATCGATGAAACGGGCGGCTGATGTGATATTCACATCCAATCGGAAACCAGGCATTCAATTGTCAGGTGGCGAATATGTCACGCACTGTGAGCTTCATGAAGATTCGTGTGCGTTTATCGTGCATGTTCCTTCTTACAGACATTTTACGAAGGACGCTGAGAAGGCACTGAATACCGTTGTATGGATCGCCGCGACCGAGGCAGTAAAGGATCACTTGAAGCAAGGTGATGCTATCGCCGTTGGTTTGCGAGGCACCATGACTTACGGCGACATACTCATTGGCACATTTACGGACGACGATGGAAAGATGGATTTTACCGTTGGAGCGGCGCGGGACTTGGTTCCATTTTTCGGCGAGGAAGGTAAACGGCGTTTGGATCTCCGAGGAGGGCCGGCTGATTTGCTCAAGGAGCCGTCGGCGGAGGTATCAGACGCTTCGCCGTTTACTCCATCAGAGCCGAGCGAAGTCGTTAAACCTGTTCCTGCTCAGCCTATTGAAAGACCAACTGAGCCAATGACCAGCGAGGCTTCCAGTGACACCCCAAGCGTTTTGCTCCCAGCTGAACCACTCGCAGCGAATCTACCGGCAGTCGAGCCACTGTCACCCGAGCCACTCGCTCCGCCTGCGGAAACACCCAAGATCAACTCAAGCCAGAAACGCAAACGAGAGGTTCCAGCTTTTGAAAACAAGATTCCTGTCTCTTTAGAAAAATCCATCGACGCACAAGGATGGAATATCGAATCGATGATTTTTATTCGCGACGGCGCGCAATTGGTTACCGGCGGATTGGATGAAACCATCTCGGTTTTTGATACTCGTACTGGACGCATGCTGTTTCGATCAGAGCGGCAAGGAGAACTTGGGCAGATTGTTTCGTTGGCGCTGTCCAAAGACGGGCGGACCCTTTTCGCTGGCGGCTCCACAGGCCGGGTTGCTTCTTATGAAATCAAGGATGACGGGAAAGTCGAATCCGTCAGATCGCTTTACAAACACAACCGTAACGTCGGGTGCTTAGTTGTCAGTCCAACCTTTCCCTTTGTACTTTCAGGCGGGGAAGATGGCACGGTCGCATGGCAACCCTATGACGATCGATCGAGTTCATTACGGATTGTTCAAGAACTCAAGCGAAAAGTGCTTGCGGCCCATCTCTTTGTTGATCGCAATGAAGGGATCGCGACCGATGGACAATCGCTGATCCAATTCTCGGTGAAAGACAGCAAAGTACTTGCCCAGAGAAAACTAAGTAAGTCGTATCCACATGCGGCTGCGATTAGTCCTGATGGAAGTCGCTGCGCCGTTTCTTATGGAAGCGATGTAACGTTGTTTGAAACAGCAAGTGGCAAACAGAAAGGAAAACCCTTTGCTAGCTCGGAGATGATCTGGTCCTTAATGTTTCATCCCACCCAGCCCTGGCTGATCATGGGCGGTAGGGGCAACGCGACCATCTGGGACGTAAACTCTGCCGAGCGCCTCGCCGTACTTGACGCAGGATCGATTCAGTACGTGTCAAACCTAGCGATCACAGCAGATGGCAATACTTTTGCGTTGATACCAACATCCGCGGGGCAATCAATCCATGTCTTTGATTTGACACCGGACGGCGAACGTTCCGTCCGCTGAAGCTTCGGAGCGACAGTCACCTCAGACTGCAAGCGGCGGGGACGATGGCGGTTCAAACACGACTCGACTGGCTAAGGCGGAATGCTAGCGAGGTGACAACCGCTGGGACCGGTTTTTTGCGCATAAATGGAAAAATCCGCAAGTTCTACGCACCTTAACAACGATACTCCTTTCTAGATCGGAAACAGGCGACCAAGCAACGCGTGGTTCACTGCTATCATTGATACTGCTATCACTGATATTGGGGACCATGAGTTGGGATGGAACGCCGGGTGGGCAGTAGGTCGCTGCTGTTTCCAGAACCACATAATCGAAACGAGGGATCGTTCGATGCTACGCATGAAAACTTTGACTGGATTGATGCTCGCAGCAAGCTTTACGGCTTCGACTGGGTGCGTTGGAATTACTCAAGGTATTAACCTGGGCTTCCTCGGGATACCAATTCCTGTCAGTCCGTACTTCCAAGATGAAGAAGAACTACAGTTTCATAACCATGAACGTTATGAACGGGTGCCGATTATCGGCCCCACGACAGCTGGAGACACTCCGATTGCGCTCGATCCGCCGAGCGATGACGAAGTGGTCCAGGCACTTGAGAAGGCTCGTCCTACTCGCGGTGGTATTCCCTTGCTGTACGAGAAGCATCGTAACAACGTGCAAATCGTCAAAGAGAAGATCGCTGACTACGTCGATCCACCTCGGTTCATTCCATTGATTGGAATGGCCAAGCTGCATCACGCACACTACAAGTGCACGATTTATTTTTCTGAGCGAACCATTAACGGCTGGCCCGTTCCATATACGCTCGAAGACAAAGAAGCCTCCGAAGTGATTTACATTGACCATAATCACTTCCACATGTGCGGTAACCCAGACGTTGGTTCAAACACCGTCTACTAGTGCATGATTCCGTAAGCCACCCGGCTAACAGAGAAAACATAAAAAAGGCGGCTGAGACTCCTCAGCCGCCTTTTTTCATTCCTCCGCGTGTCGCACAATTGTCTCCATTGCTTGCGGCCCTATTGCTTAGGGCCTCACTGTCCAACAAGTCCGCCCGTTATCATTCTCGGGGACAAATCAACCGGGAGGCAGCATGATCACCCCACGAGAAATTACTCAAAAAGCCAACCGGCTTTACCCTCGGGCAATCGCCGCATGGCTTTGCGGCGACGTGTCCTTCTTCCCGTGTCGCATACCCTGCGACCTTAGCTTGCCCGCTTCGCAATCAGAGTTGATTCAGCAAGTCGATCAACTGCGAAACGAATCCAAAGAAGTGCGAGGCTTTGGTTATTCAATCACGTGGCAGGAAACGGCAAAGCGACTTTACGGCAAAAACTACTATCCCGTTGCGATCATGGTCGAGTCACTCGACGACTTGGTCAAACTAGTTCGCAAAGCAACTGAGTTTCAGAAGCTGCAAACATGTGTAGACCGAGTTCGAACCCGGTTCCCGAAGTTGAACAATTGGATCACGAAGAATTGGCAAAAGTTACTGGTTGTGGAATCTCAGGTTGATGAGTTGCTTGCGGTTGCGCAGTTCATGATCGACAACCCGAGACCTGATTGCTTTACACGCGAGTTGCCGTTGTCGATTTCGACGAAGTTGATTGAACGAAATAAGTCACTGTTGATTCCCTGGTTTGATGCGCTGCTACCCGACGACGCCATCGACTTTGGCAGCACTCGGAGTTTCGAGCAGCGATATGGTTTTCGTTACTCGCGCCAACATTTGCTGTTGCGTTTCTTGGATGAGAACTTAGCAAGTGAACTCGGGTGCCCGTGGTTGGAATTGTCGCTACCCGCTACCGAGATTGCTCGATTGCCAGTCGTCGAGGCACGAGTGTTCATCGTTGAGAACAAAATAAATTTGTTGACGCTTCCAAAGTCAGCTCGCGGCATTGCGTTGGGGGGCATCGGAGCTGGCGTGACAGCGCTCTTCGATATTGCTTGGCTATCGAAACAGCATTTGTATTACTGGGGCGATCTCGACATGGACGGTTTCCATATTCTTGCTCGCCTACGCCACCGCTTGCCACATACGCAAAGTCTATTCATGGATTTGGAAACACTTGAAAAGCACCGTTCGCTTGCCACCGTGATCACCAATCGCAATACCGATGACGCGAACGAACCCGCTGAGTTGACAGCTTCCGAACTGGCAGCTTACCGTATTTGCAAAACCCAGAATCTCCGTTTTGAACAAGAACACATTCTTCAAGCGACTGTCAACAAATGGTTCGAAGAAAACAAGAAAGAGTGAGCCGACGGCGCTAGCCGCGGGTGAACGAAGGCGTTGTCATTCATAACTCATGGTTGTCGTCGATAGCGCAGTCACAATTCGTAAAAGTGAGCCGACGGCGCTAGCCGCGGGTGAACGAAGTAGTTGTCATCCATAACTCATGGTTCATCCAACAGCAGTCCGGTTGCCCTGAAACGCTTGGCGTTAGGTAGACACCGAAAATCTAAAGCGAACCACTTCGGTCACTCGCGGCTAACGCCGACGGCTCACTTGGAACCGCACTTCTCTGCACCACGAGTGACTAAAGTGAGAACGCACCCGGCAAGAGCGACTCCGTAGTCCATCGAGCACAAATCTCACCGCTATCAGCGTCAACAAGAATGACTTCAATCGCCTTGCCAAACTCATGCAGCACTTGGCGACACGCCCCGCAGGGAGTCACCGCCCCGCGCGAGGCAACTGCAATCGCCCGCCATTTGATCTGCCCCGTCACAACCGCGCTCGATACCGCGCTACGTTCAGCGCAAATCGCCAGCCCATAGCTCGCATTCTCGACATTGCAGCCCACGATGATCTGGCCATCATCGGTCAAGATTGCAGCGCCAACTAAGAAATTACTGTAAGGCGCATAAGCACGCTGCCTTGCGGCCAATGCCGACTCCACCAATTTGGCCAACTCTAATTCATTCAATTGCATCGACTGTTCCTAAAATGCTTCAATCGAGTTTGTTGGTTTCTGTAGCTGGGTTCGTGAGAACCCGGAGTGCTGTAATCCTTTCACAACGTCTCACCTGCCTTCTCCGGATTTTTACAAATCCAGCTACTGTTCTTGCGAAAGCAATAAGCGTAGTTCTTCGACCACCGCCGGATTTTCACTCGCATGATTTCGAGTCTCCTCGGGATCGTTCTGATAGTTGAACAATTCTAACTGAGGGACTGTCTCACCCTTTGCCAATTTGCTAATCAGCCGCCAGCGCTCATTGCGTACCGTTCGTTGACCGCCGGACCAAAAACCCAATGCGGGCTTACTAGATTTCGCGATAGGATCAATCAACTGTGGCATCAAACTGCGGCCATCCAATCCAGTTGGCAACGGCAACTTGCACAATTCGACTAGCGTTGGAAAAACATCAACGGTCTCGACAATCGCATTGCTGATCGCACCGGGCTTTTGCAGCTTTGGCGAACGAATCATCAACGGCGAATGCAAAGCTCGTTCGTACAAACAATGCTTGCCCCAAATCGCGTGTTCGCCAAGTAGAAAACCGTGGTCGCTCCAGATGACAACGATCGTGTTCGAGTCCAGGTTCAGTTCATCGAGCGTATCAAGTACTTTTCCGACTTGGGCGTCGGTGTAGCTAACACAAGCCGTGTAGGCTCGACGCAACTCGCGGGCGTAGTCAGCGTCGTTGTCTGGGTCACGATTATCAGCGTGACCATAGTTGCCTCGCAACTCACCTGACCCATGCCATGTCGATTTCCAATCGGGCTTGGCTGCAGCGGCTGATGTCAGATCAGGTATGCCGTCGCTGTGCAGATCATGCCACTTCTTCGGTGCAGCAAATGGTAGATGCGGCTTAAAAAACCCAACGGCAAAAAACCACGGTTGATCCTGTTTTGCAAGTTCCTTGAGTGTCGCAGTCGCTTCGGCAGCAACCCAAGCATCCGGATAAGTCTCGTCGGGGCCATCGACGGCCTCTATCGGAGGTGACTTACCTGGCTTCCGCGCGCCGCCATTGGCATAGCCATGCATGATCGCTTCAGCATGTGGCCACGGTCCTTTGGGAATCCAGCAACGATCCCACGCTCCGGGCAATTCCTCAGGACCTTCCGCCCAGTTCTTTCCAGTCAATCCGCCTGGATGATGCGTGATCTTTCCCAACGCGAGCGTGCGATAACCGTTAGATCTAAACACAGCCGGCAAGCTTTGTGTGCCCCAGTCCTTATGAGTTGTCGCGATGGCTTCATTGCCAATATGCTGTGGCTTGGTTGGATATTGACCTCGTATCAACGCGCATCGCGACGCGCCGCAAGTCGGAACTTGGACGTAGTGATGGCTGAACACACGAGCTGATCGAGCAAACGCATCAAGCTTCGGGCTTTTAGCATACGAAACATGGAAAGCCCCTAAGTCCGTTCGCAAATCGTCGACTGCGATGAACAGAACATTGGGCCGGTCTGGAGTCGATGCCGATAACGTTTGACAGACTGAGATGAACAGGATTAACGATAAGCATAATGGGTACATTACAAATCCGTTTCTATCTTTTATTTTGAGAGGTTTGTAGTCACCAAGCGTACCAATCCATCGCTCAGTTCGAAAGCTAGGTATTGTCATATTGGATTGGAACGTTGGCGGCCGAGGTGCTTCCCATACGTCTACATCAGTTATACTGATACCAGTGCTTAATTCTTGAGTTTGCAAATTTATCGGCGCACGATTGCCTCAATCGTGACTGGAACAATTGAGGCAATTGTTCGACGCTCAGTCCTTTCGTTTCGGAGTTTCACCATGGCCATGCCCTTTCCAGGAATGGACCCTTATCTAGAAAACCCGATTCTCTGGACTGGAGTGCATTCCCGTTTGATCAACGCCATTAGCAGCCTAATTGCTCCCGCTTTACGACCTCGATACATCGTTTCGATTGAGGAACGAGTGGTTATCGATCTGCCATCGCAGCAACGAGTTCCTGATTTGTGGATTCAGAAAACGTCGAGTACTCTACCCGTGGACGGTGTTTCACCACGAGTCGGGCTCGCGGAACCGGTTGTAATGGAACTGGCCGATGATCCTATTCGGGAGCCTTACATCGAAATCTTGGACCGTTATCAGGAGATGCAGGTTGTCACCGTCGTAGAACTTCTCAGCCCGATTAACAAAGCAGCGGGGCCTGGTCGCGATCAGTTTCTGAAAAAACGCCGTGCGACTCTAAATAGCTCGACACACTTGGTCGAAATCGATTTATTGCGGAAAGGAGTTCGCTCCTATGACTTAACTGAAGCCCAACTTTCTGCGCTGGGTGCATTTGATTATTTGATCGCAATTAATCGCAGCCAAGGCAACCAATATGAAGCCACTCGCAATCGATTTGAATTGTATCCATTCAGTTTGCGTCAGCGGTTACCAAAGTTCGGTCTGCCACTGGTAGCTCCCGATCCTGACGTTGTCTTAGATCTGCAAGCGGCCCTCGATCGCGTCTACGAAGAGGGGAGTTACATGTTGCGCATTCAATACGATCAGCCCTGCGTACCAAGTCTTTCGAACGAAGATCATCAATGGGTTCTGGATAATTGGACTGCGTACCGCGTAAGCCAATCTCACTTATTCCAATAGCCAGGAGCATCGCGATGGATTAAAATAGACTGACCCACCTTGATCAATCGCAACGACGAGATCCTTCCCCGCCAGCCCATTGTCCTAAGACCAATCATGTTTCATTGCCATTGGTTCAGCTACTGCATCGTTGCGTTCTTCATTTGCCATCCCTGCGCTGCTAATGGGCAAGAGGCAAAAGCAAGCTTGCGGACGTTCATTCACGCCAACTGCATCGATTGTCACGCTGCGGACAACGCTGAAGGTGATTTGGATTTGTCTGAGTTGGCCGGACGGCCCCTGGCGGAACACGATCTGGCGATTTGGATCAAAATCCATGATCGTGTTGTAGCCGGAGAGATGCCGCCCAAGAAAGTGCCAGCGTCGGATAAATCTGAACAACCTTCGCGCGCGATGACTGTTGAACAGACTCAGCCGTTTACTGCGGAATTGTTTGCTGACTTGGTCGCACTGGATCGTCAAGTACTCGCAACCACTGGCCGCACCGTATGGCGCCGCATGAATCGGTACGAGTATGAAAACAGTCTTCGCGATCTTCTCGACGCACCTTGGCTGCAACTCAAGACGATTTTGCCTGAAGACGGTGAACTCAAAAGGTTCAACAAGATCGGCGAGGCGCTCGACGTTTCTCATGTCAATCTTGCGCGCTATATGCAAGCGGCTGACTATGCGCTCCGCGAGGTCACAGCCAAGCGCCTTCAGAAGCCCGAAACGAAAGTGCAGCGTTATTATGCCCGCGCGCAGACTTCATTCAATCGTAAAGTCCATTACACCGAGTTTAACCGGAGTCCAGAACGTGCGACATTTCCGTTGATCGATTATGAAGCGGACTTGCCGGTGCTCCAAGATAAAACGCAACCCTTTACACGCGGTGACAACGATCCGGAGATGCGGGAGCGAGAAGCCTTCGGTGTGGTTGCTAGCAGTTACGAACCGATTGAAACACGCTTTAATGCTTTTAAGGCATCCGAGGCTGGCCGCTACAAGCTGCGGTTCAAAGGCTACACGTTTTGGGTTGCCGGTGAAGAGAAAAAATGGTGGCGCCCGGATCGGGAAAAGACGTCGCGCGGTCGACGATCTGAACCCGTCGCCATCTATGCTGTATCTCCTCCACGACAGCTTAGAAAACTCGGCGAGTTCGACTTCGAGATTGAACCGACGATCCGTGAACTTGACGTCTATTTGCAGGAAGGCGAATCCATCCAAACCGATGCCGTCCGATTATTTCGCTCGCGTCCTTCGAACTGGCATAACCCGTTAGCTGAGGCCGATGGAATGCCTGGTGTCGCTTACAACTACATGGAAGCCGAAGGGCCAATCTACGATAACTGGCCAACACGCGGCGCGCAGTTGTTATTCGGTGACTTACCGCTGGTCAAAAACAAAGGTGTCATCGAAGTTGAATCCCAGGACCCACCACGCGATTCCCGACGCTTGCTCTTGAACTTTCTAACGACCGTCTATCACCGCGAGGTAGATCCAACCGAAGTCGACCGATTCACTCCTGTCGTGGACATGGCCCTCAAGTCCGAGATGAGTTTCATGGATGCGATGATCGCTGGTTATACTGCGATTCTCTGTTCCCCAGAGTTCATTTGCCTCCGAGAACCAGCGGGTTCATTAGACGATGCGGCAGTTGCAGCACGACTGAGCTTGTTTCTTTGGAACAGTCTTCCGGACAAAACGCTTCGTGAACTCGCTAAAGAAGGAAAGCTGCGCGACAAAGTACTGTTGCGGCAACAAGTTGAACGTTTGCTGGCGAATCCTAGATCAGCTCAGTTTGTAAGTGCTTTTTTGGCTTACTGGCTAGACCTACGCAAGATCAACGATACATCGCCCGATGAACTTCTCTATCCCGACTATTACCTCGATGATGCATTGGTCGACGCCGCACTTGCCGAATCGCAGTTATTCTTTGCTGAGTTGATAAGCCAGGATCTGCCGGCGCAGTCGATTGTCGATGCAGACTTTACCTTCGCCAATGAGCGACTGGCAGTGCATTACAAACTCCCCCCGATCCAAAGTGTCGCGATGCAACGGATCAAGTTGCCTGAGGATAGTCCGCGTGGTGGCTTATTGACTCAAGCGAGTGTTCTGAAAGTGACGGCTAATGGCACGACTACTTCACCTGTTGTCCGCGGAGCTTGGATCAACGAACGTATTTTAGGTATCCAGAATCCACCGCCGCCGAAGAGTGTACCGGCTGTCGAACCCGATACGCGCGGCGCGACAACGATCCGGCAGCAACTCCTGCTCCACCGCGCCGATACAAGCTGCAATGGTTGCCATGCCATCATTGATCCGGTCGGATTTGCATTAGAGAGTTTTGACGTTGCCGGAGGCTGGCGCGACCATTATCGTAGTCTCGGTGAGAAGGGTGAACCCATTGCCGGTTTTGGGAAGAACGGCCAGCCGTTTACCTTCCGCCAAGGCCCCGACGTCGACGCGTCAGGTAATCTCACCAATGGCAAAGCGTTTAAAGACATTTTTGAGTTGAAGAAGTTGCTGGTTGCCGACGAGCGAAGAATTGCAAAGAACTTGTTGCATCAGCTTGTCATTTATGCCACCGGCGCACCAATGAGATTCAGTGACCGAGTGGAAGTCGAAAACATTTTGGATCGACTTGCCAGTGGCGACTATCGGATAAAATCGATGATCGCGGAAATCGTTACCAGTGATATGTTCTTGCAGAAGTGAGCGTTCCGATGCCAAACTTAATCAATAATAAACCACTTTCGCGGCGCACGTTACTTCGTGGGCTCGGGGTGGGACTCGCCTTGCCGCTGCTCGATGCGATGATGCCCGCGGTTGCACGGGCCGCTCATTTCAACGACGTCGATCCCAGTAATCCGCCGCGTCGCATGTTAGCGATTTGCAATAACCTGGGTTTGTTACCTGACCAGTTTTTCCCGCAGACCACAGGTCGCGACTACGAATTGTCGCCCTATTTGAAACTCCTTGAGCGTCATCGCAACGACTTCACGGTCTTTAGCGGTGTATGGCATCCCGATGTCGACGGCGGCCATCCTGCGGACATTTGCTTTTTGACTGCTGCACCGCATCCAGGCAGTGGTGGTTTTCGAAACACCATTTCGCTTGACCAGTTCATTTCCGAGCGCATCGGGCACTTAACGCGTTTTCCGTCCATGACTTTAGGCGTAAACGTTCAACAAGGCCAGCGCAGTTTGTCGTGGACCGGAGCCGGGGTGCTCATTCCTTGCGAAGAAAAGCCTTCGAGTGTTTACAAACAACTGTTCTTGCAAGGCTCGCCACGTGAAATCGAGTTGCACTTGAAGCAGCTGGAACTTGGCAAGAGTATTATGGATGCGGTTGCAGGACAGACCAAAGATCTAGCGCGCACGCTCGGTCCGCAAGACCGTTTGCGGGTGGATCAATATTTGACCGGGGTTCGCGAATTGGAAAAACGACTGGTTGCTGCTCAGGAGTGGGAACACGTTCCAAAACCAACTACGACTTTGCCAGCTCCCGTGGATCCCGCCGATCCGAAAGAGTACATGGAAAAAGTTCGCTTGATGTATGACATGTCCCGTCTTGCTCTTGAAACCGACTCGACGCGAGCCATTACCATTTTGCTCGACAGCGTTAATTCGCCGACGATTGAAGTCGCAGGGGCTGATATTACCGAAGGCTATCACAACTTGTCCCATCACGGGAAGAGTGAAGGCAAGCTCAAGCAGCTTGAAGCCATCGATCAATGGCACATGCAACTGCTCGATGAATTGTTTACGAACATGAAGCAGGTCAAAGAAGGAAGCGAATCGTTGTTCGAACGTACGATGGTCTTGTATGGCAGCAATCTCGGCAACGCTAATACGCATGTGACCACGAATTTGCCAGTCCTTTTTGCTGGCGGCGGTTTTCAACATGGCCGGCATTTAGCATTCGACTTGCAAAACAACTACCCACTTCCCAATTTGTTTGTATCGATGCTTCAGCGGATGAACATGGATGTAGATCGTTTTGCAACGTCGACCGGCACCATGCGTGGTTTGGCCTTAGTGTAGAACGTCGCCCCTTACACGGCTGCCCTAACATCGCCGCGCGTGTTACATAAAGAAACTCGACTATGGCTCAAAGCACTTCAGGCACCAAGGAATTAAAGTGGTATGAAGAACTCAACCAATCCGATGTGCCTTATCCCACTTGCCAAGTCGGTTCCCACCCTTTGCGATAAGGTTTAGTGAGCCATGCGTTGGCTTTATCGTTATTCGTGATTTTGAGCGTTTTAGAATCCCATTCAAGTTTCTGCGCGGGGAAGCGAATCCCGATA
>JANODD010000111.1:0-12700 GCA_031412515.1 Planctomycetia bacterium
TTGGTTGGTTCGGTCGGACATCGATCGTCGTGCACGGCGATTTCGAGCAGGAGCACGAGCACCGCTAGCGCTGAGCACGAGCACGATGAAGAGCAAGCATTTAGTTAATACGTAAACTAATGCGCGCTTGAACCTGGGAACTTGTTTATATGTAGCACCCCGCTCGGTAATGTGGCGTTTGCCGGTGTTACGGTGCAGTGCGCGATGCGTATTGAATTATCGAGCAGGTTGCGACGAATATCAGTATACGCGCGCAGGCCCTCAGTGTGGTGGTTATTTTGAGTATTTTCAACTGAATAATTGCTAATATTGGCGCAAATTGGTTTTCCAAGTTTGCAAAAAATCATGTACGGGAAGGTAAAACAAGTATAAACTTGCAACTTGTGGATTATTTTAATCTCAAAAGGAGTAGAAGTCATGAGTATGCGAGAAGCGGGAAGTGGTGACGGAAGAGCGAGTAAAAGCGAGAAGAAACGTGAACAGTGGAACGCCTATTGGCTAAGTGAGTATCGCCGATGGTTGAAGCAGGACTCGCGTACGCCGCTATCAACTGAAGCTGCGGATGTGACCGGGTTTTTAATCGGACTAAGGGCGAGAAAGAAACAGGCTTGGCAACGTCATCAAGCATTGCGAGCGATCATTGACTACACGAAAAACGTGCTGCATGGCTCGACGATCGACTTGGAGGAAATGTCGATTAAGCTCTCTCGGCTTGTCCGTGAGGAGGAGCAGAAACACATTGCTGAAGTTGGCGATCGCGCGGGGATAATTCCGGCGAATGAGCCAGAAGTGCTTCAAGGGCTGCGGAGGCACATTAGAATCTCAGGCCTGAAGTTATCAACGGAAACGGCGTATGTGAAGTGGGCCAGGCAGTTTGCCGATCGATTTGAGCTGCCTCACGGCTCGGCTTGGGAAGCAATTAGTGAGTCTCACGTGGAGGACTTCCTCTCGGAACTCGTGCTCGAACGAAATGTCGCGCCGAGCACTCAGAATCAAGCGTTCAATGCACTGTTGTATGTATTCGAGTGGGTGCTCAATCGACCGTTGGAAGAAGTCGACGCGTTGCGGGCGAAGGAGAATCGCTGTTTACCGATCGTATTGAGCGTGGCCGAAGTTGAACGGCTAATGCAAGAGTTTTTTGGTCGCGATCGTTTAATCGCAAGAATTCTTTATGGATGCGGGTTACGCATCGGCGAATGCGTTTCGTTGCGAATTAAGGATATCGATTTCGATCGCAAGTTAATCACAGTCCGCGAGACAAAGGGCTGTGAGGATCGTACGACGCTTTTGCCGGACTGTTTAGTTGAGGATTTGAAGTTGGCCGTTCGCAACCGCCGAGCGCGACACGAGGAGGATTTGGCCGCTGGACTAGGGAAGGTTTATATGCCCCACGCGTTGTCGCGAAAATATCCAAACCAGCAGACGCATCTAAACTGGCAATATCTGTTCGCGTCTGAAAAACTGTCAAAGGATCCGCGATCTGGGCACATCATGCGACATCATATTCACCGATCAACCTTCTGTCGTAAATTTACTGCCGGCGTGATGAAGGCTGGTATCATTAAGCCGGCGCATACGCATACGATGCGTCACAGTTTTGCAACGCACCTGCTGGAGCAGGGAACCGATATTCGGACCATACAAATGCTTTTGGGGCACAAGGACATTTCGACAACAATGATCTACACGCACGTATTACAGAATGGTCCAGTGGGGGTGCGTAGTCCGCTTGATCGCCTTGCGAGTTAGTCTAGCCTGCATCGAAAAGTCCCAGAATACCGAAGCCAACAGTTCAATACGATTTAGTCTGGTGGTATTTTTTTGGTCGCGGCAGGCGGTACACCCTTTCCTTCATCAATGTAACTTTGTCGACCCGCCGCGTACTTCGTTGGGGCGGGAAAATTGTCTTCTAACCAAGCATCCAACTCATCGGCGTTGGGCGGCGAGTCCTCCATTCGCTCGACAATCTTGCGCATGAATGCGCGGCACCAACCACAACCCGTTCCCGCACTTTGGCACTCGGCTACCTGGCTGGGCAAACGAACGCGACGGATGCGAATGAAGTTAATCACCTTTCGCCAGCTTACATGAAAGCAAAGACAAAGCTCATCGTCAGGTTTCATGGGCCACCCAAGTTCACTCTAGAAGTGCGGTTTGAATCTTGCGAAAGACACTGGCCCAATCGCTAAGCGATTCTTGGCGAAACAGTTTTACTGTTGGATACCATGGCGAGTCCTCGCGTTGCAACAGCCACCGCCAATCGGGTACGTAATTCAACACGATCCAAGTCGGTACGCCCAGAGCGCCTGCGAGATGTGCAATCGAAGTGTCGCTAGTAATTACTAAATCCAATTGCAACATGATAGCCGCAGTGTCCATAAACGCACCGCTGGTCTTGTCCACGTCAGGACCAAGCGAAACGATCTCCCTGGCGCCGTTCCAATTTTCTAGTTGCTCGGTGCCATAGCCACTCTGCAAGCTGATCAATTCAATGCCGGGAATTTCCGACATCGGTTCAAAGCAAGTCAGCGGAACGCTACGGAATGCATCCGCCTGATGATCAGGGTTGCCTTGCCACGCAATGCCGATGCGCCGCGTCTCCAATTGCTTTGGGAATCGCCGCGCCCAATAACCAGTCAACTGCGGAGATGGAAAAATATACGGGCAATCGCGAGGTATATTCCGTTCATTGATTTGCAAAATATCCGCAGCATCCACTAAAGAACACTGGCAGTCCACCCGCTGTTCAACGTTCAAAGAGTTCGGATACATGGGGCCAAGCTTTGGAGCGTTTTGCAACAAGGCAAGCAATTGCGGTTGGCAGTGAACCAACGTCTGAGCACCTCTACTTCGTAACACTTGAGCAAAGCGAACAAAATTGAGAGTGTCGCCCAAACCCTGCTCTGCGGTCAGCAAGATCTTCCGACCGTTCAAATTGCTTCCGTCCCAAACCGGGATGGTAGTGTCCGCTCGGTGCAAGTCGCCAACTCTCCAACGCCAACGATACTCGTTCCAACCTTCCTGATATCGTCCTTGCAGAAGGTAGATCACTCCCAGGTTGCGATGCAACTCAGCTTCGTTCGGGTTGATCTTTAAGGCCTGTTCATAGTAAGCCAGACCCCGGTCAAGCGATCCAGTCCAAACATGCAACGTCCCGCGATTTTTAAAAGCATTTAAATAATCAGGCTTCAGGTCAATCGCTTTCTGAAAACACTGGTCCGCTTCCTCGACGCAGTGAACATAGCGAAGAGAATTGCCTAAGTTGTTAAGCGCGATTGGAAAGGCTGGATTCAGCTTGAGAGCCCGTCGGTAGCATTCAACTGCCGGTGCATACTGCCGTTGGTCATGCAAGGCAATTCCCAAAAAGCACCAGGCATTGGCGTCGTCAGGCGATTTCCCAAGAACATCGCGATAGATGAATTCTGCTTCAGCAAATCGTCGTTGCTGATGAATCTGCCAACCGCGCTGAAGTTCATTCTGCAGTCCGCTCATCAATGCACCTTTTGGACGAGCAACCTTTGGCTCAGAATCTCAAAAACTCGAAACCCTCAATGATAGGGCGAAGTAGCCCGGTCTGGAAACCGCTATTCGAATTAAAACAGAAAAGACGTCAACGAAAAAAGGCCATGCGAAACAACGCATGGCCTTTCAGAGTTTAAAGTTTTCTATTTGCGACTATGGCACAATCAGCGTACCGACTGGTGGATCGAAATTGTCGTTATTGGAAAGGGCAGCAACACCCACTGCGAGGCCAGCGATGCCCAAAAGCCCGCCGATTCCACCCCCTCCAATACCGCCTCCGCCACCGCCACCACCGCCGAATCCACCGCGGCCGCCGCCAAAACCACCACCACCAAAGCTACGGCCCGGTGCAAAACCGCCACCGACGATTTCTTCCTCGCCAACAACTACTTCTTGGACCAACGGTCCAGCAACTTCGTTTGGCTGGACCATTTCAAAGTTGAGTGATTCGCTGGAGCCTGCTTGAGTACTTACAAGTACGGAACCTTCAGGTGCCAACTGTGCAGTCGCTTCGCCCGTGATGGCTTGGAAACCGACAACTGCAATCCCATCATCGCCGCCAACAAACAGGTCGTAAACGCCAGGTTCGAGACCTGCAATCGTAAAGTGACCGTCTTTTTTAACTGCTGCGGTTCCGACTACTTCGCCGTTCTTAAGGACTTGAGCAACGTTACCCGAGAGATCTTGGTCAGCGTAAACCCAACCTGGACGAGAAATGCGGCCAACTAGGTTGCCGTTCTGCAAACGAATTCGATGTGAATCGTTGAATTTGCGAGTCCCAGCCAGTGGATCTTCTTGATAATCTCGATAGTAGTTCGGTGAAGCAGATCCTTCAGGAACCCAAGCATCGCCAACCAGTTCACGTGCTTTCTCTTCGCCAAGGTTCGCCGCATACACGGACAACGAGGTTTGCAGGTTTGCGCCAGACTTCAAAACATGCAACGCGTAAGTTGAAAAAGCGCGATCGCTTTTCGCTACCATCGCATAGGTTCCAGGTGCGACTCCTGCGAACGCAAATGTTCCGTCTTTATTCGTAATGGCTTGAGCAACCTGTTTCCCATTGAGCATCAGCGATACGCTGACCCCCGCAAGGCTTTCCAGTTCGCCAACAGAATTCAATCCGTTTACTTTACCTTCGAGTACACCAGCGGAATTGAGGCTTACCCACTCACGCTGTTGCAAGGTGTTGATAAACTCGGGCGCTGAGCCGTTCACAGGAACGCTCTGAACTGCTTCTTGAGCAGGAGCACTAATCCCAGTCGCATTCAAAACGACGAGCATCAAGCAATATTTTGTTAGTTTGCGCAGCATATTTACCTCTAGATGTAACTTTGGGCTAAAGCGCGGCTGAATTTGCGCAACCCGCTTACTCGCCCTAGCTTAAACAGATGTGCAAGTCAGGTCAATGAAAAGTTAACCTCAAAATCCGAAATTTCGGCAAACCTCGCAAATAGAACCAAATTATTGCGCCGTTTGCTACTAATTTCACAGTATGAGCAGCAAAACCTAAATCGCTGGTTTCTTTACCCAGAATGGCTGTTTTGGAAGTCACTGAGCCATTGTTGACGAGGTTTTCATTATTTGATCCTTTGAACTTAGTGCTGAAAAAGAGGGTCCAAGTCATTCGTCTTGACAAATCCAGGCAACCCAAGAAGCCCGGCTTCGTGGGTTTTTGTTATCATTTGCACGCTCAGAAAGCAGAAATAAGGGAGCTACTCGGCTCGCTTAAACTCAGAAAAGCCAAGACATGAACCGAACTATCGCAATTTACGACACGACCCTGCGCGACGGAACGCAAGGCGAAGGCATCAGCTTCTCGCTACAGGACAAACTAAATATCTGTGAGCGACTGGCCGAAGTCGGAATCGATTACATCGAGGGGGGCTATCCGCTCTCAAACGAAAAAGACGTCGCCTTTTTCGAGCGTGTTCGCGGTTTGAAGCTCGGCCAAAGTAAGGTTTGTGCATTCGGGATGACACGGCGGCGCGGCATGAAAGCGGCTGATGATCCAGGCATGCAAGCGATGCTCCGAGCACAAACGCCAGCTTGCACCGTTGTGGGCAAAAGCTGGGATTTTCACGTTACGGATATTCTCAGCGTTTCGCTTGAAGAGAATCTCTCAATGATCGGGGACAGCGTTGAGTTTCTCGGCCGCCAGTGCGAGATGATCTACGATGCAGAGCATTTCTTCGATGGTTACAAAGCCAACCCTGCTTATGCATTGAAGACGATCCAAGCCGCCGCGGCCGCGGGTGCCAAGTGGCTGGTCCTGTGCGATACCAACGGTGGGACCCTGCCCGATGAAGTGCAGCGGATTGTCGCTGCTGCTATCGAAGCCACGAAATCCTACAAAGTACAATTGGCCATCCATTGCCATAACGACGGTGACCTTGCAACTGCGAATTCACTGGCGGCGATCGATGCAGGCTGTAATCAAGTTCAAGGGACAATCAATGGTATTGGTGAACGTTGCGGCAACGCAGACTTGATCACCGTCATGGCGAACTTGGCTCTTAAGAAGAAAGGATTCGAAGTTCTCGGCGGACGCGACTTGGTGCATTTAACTGAGCTGTCTCGCTACGTTTACGAAACCGCCAACTTGCAACTCCGCAACAACCAGCCATTCGTGGGCCAAAGCGCTTTCGCTCACAAAGGCGGTATGCACGTTCACGCAGTCGCTAAAGCGGCGCACACTTACGAACACCTCGATCCCGCCTTAGTCGGAAACGAACGCCGGATCTTGGTAAGTGAATTGTCGGGGCGATCGAACATCATCGCGCTAACAACCAAACACAACATCCAATCCGACCGAACGCTGATGGATAACATCCTGTCTGAAGTTGTCCGTCAGGAGAATCGCGGCTACCAATACGAAACCGCCGAAGCCTCCTTCGATATTCTGGTCGCCAAATGCGCTGGCACACTCAAAAGGTACTTTGACACGATCAAGTACCGCGTCGTAGCCGGCAATCGCGACCTCGATCGCAATTCGCCCTTTGCCGAAGCGATTATCAAACTGCGGATCGGCGAGCAGGAGATTTTCGAAGCGGCTGAAGGGGATGGGCCGGTGAATGCTCTAGATTCAGCATTGCGCAAGTGCCTCTGCGGAGTCTATCCGGCACTGGAGCAGATGCACTTGGTCGATTACAAAGTGCGCGTTGTTAACTGCGAAGCTGGCACGGCCGCTAGAATTCGTGTGAACATTGAAAGCTCCGATCACCACGAAGTATGGGGCACGATCGGTGTCAGCGAGAACTTGATCGAAGCCAGTTGGCTCGCGCTGGTTGATGCCGTTGAATACAAATTGCTCTTGGACGAAGGAAAATTGCCCAGCGGAAATGGGACGAAATCATGAACGACGCAGCACCCGAAATCTCGAATCGCTTTGACTTTCAAACCGTTTGCATGGAAATCTATGCAGCCTGGGAACAGGATGGATGTTTCAACGCGGAAGTCAACAAAGACCGCCAACCGTTTACGATCGTCATTCCCCCGCCGAACGTTACCGGCGCCTTGCACCTCGGTCATGCGCTCAACAATACATTGCAGGACATCCGCATTCGTTGGCATCGCATGCGCGGCTTCGAAGCTCTCTGGATGCCCGGCACCGACCACGCTGGCATCGCCACTCAAGCTGTCGTTGAACGCCGCTTAAAAGAGCTCGAAAATAAAACTCGCCATGATCTCGGCCGCGAGAAACTCGTCGAACGTATCTGGCAATGGAAAGAAGAATCCGAAACCCGAATTCTGAACCAGTTGCGAAGTATGGGATGCTCGTGCGATTGGCGACGAACCCGTTTTACACTCGACGATATGTGCGCCCGCGCCGTTCGCACCACATTCTACGACCTCTTTTCCAAAGGGCTCATATATCGTGGCAAGCGGCTGGTCAATTGGGATACTTTCCTACAGACCGCAGTTAGCGATGACGAAGTTTTCCATGAGTTGACCAAGGGACATTTTTACAACTTCCGTTACCCGATTATCAACCCACGAGCTGGTGAACCAACGCACATAACGATTGCGACCACGCGTCCCGAAACAATGCTGGGAGATACGGCAGTTGCGGTCCATCCCGATCCTGAAACGGCCCTGGCTGCCGCTGAATCGCAACTGCGCGAACGCATTGCCGGTGCACCTGCGAAAGATCGTGAAGTTCTTGAAAAACAGCTCGACGATCTGACCGCTCGACGCACCACTCACCTGCCGCTGCTGAAACAGTTGGCTGAAATGGCGAAGAAGGGGACGATGATCAAGTTGCCACTCATCGGCCGCGAGATCCCGCTGGTTGCTGATGTCTGGGCCAAGCCAGAGCTTGGAACTGGCTGCGTTAAGATCACCCCGGCGCATGACCCGAACGACTATGAAGTTGCCCTCCGTTGCGACTTGCCGATGATCAATATATTAAACACTGACGGCACACTGAACGCTGAAGCCGGCAAGTATCAAGGTTTGACGATTCGAAAAGCTCGCGAAGCGGTTGTTGCCGACTTGGAAGAGCTCGAACTGATGGGCGACATCGAAGATCGCGAGATCGAACTGGCTCACAGCGATCGTAGCAAAACGCCGATCGAGCCGTTCTTAGCCGATCAATGGTTCGTAAAGATGGAGCAATTGGCTCAGAGCGCCATGGACGCCGTCACGACCGGCCAAGTCAAAATCCTGCCCGAACGTTATGCCAAAAGCTACCTCGATTGGCTTAGCGAGAAACGCGACTGGCCCGTCGGTCGTCAACTCTGGTGGGGCCATCAGATTCCAATCTGGACTAAGCATTTTGAATCACTCGAAGCCGCTCAAGCTGAACTAAAGCGACTCAGTGCATTACCCGAGTCCAAATCGACTCAACTATCTGCATCGATCGAAGCCGAACTCATTGTTCATGCTTGCGTCCGCGATGAAGCTGATGCAGTCGCACAACAACTTGAGTCCGCTGGTTACGTTCGCCAACAAGATGTTCTCGACACGTGGTTCAGCTCCGCGCTATGGCCGCACTCGACGCTTGGCTGGCCCGACAAAACTCCGGAGCTCGACTACTTCTATCCAACTAGCACGCTTATCACCAGTCGCGACATCATCACGCTGTGGGTCGCGCGGATGGTGCTGATGGGCTTGAACAACGTCGGCAAAGTTCCATTTAAAGAAGTTTACATCCACCCAAAAATCCTCGACGGCTACGGCGAAACGATGTCGAAGAGCAAGGGGAATGGTGTTGATCCGATCGACGTCATCGACAAGTTCGGACCCGACGCGCTGCGTTTTGGTTTGACTTGGCTGGCTACCGAAACGCAAGACGTTCGCATGCCTGTTCAATTCGAATGCCCGCACTGCGAGGCTCAGGTCAATCAAACGAAACAGAATCGCGAACTGCACACGATCGAATGCTCGAAGTGCAAGAAGAAATTCTCCACGCAGTGGGCCAAGTCGGCTGAAGACAAGGCCCTGCCCAAGGGTGCTGTCATCAGCGAACGATTCGAAGTCGCTCGCAATTTTTGCAACAAACTGTGGAACGCTTCGCGATTTGTGATGATGAATCTAACCGGCTACAAACCGGTAAAGCTCGATGTCAGCAAACTGCCACTTGAAGATCGTTGGATTCTCTCGCGACTTGCCACGACGACTAAGACTGTCACCGAAGCCATTCACGAATATCGTCACAGCGACGCCGCGCGAATGATCTACGATTTCGCCTGGGATGAATTCTGTAGTTACTACGTCGAGATGGCCAAGCCGCGTTTGCAAGACGCTGCTTCACGACCTGCCACACAGCAAGTCCTGATTCATACCCTCGATCAGTTGCTGCGTCTGTTGCATCCGATGACTCCGTTTATTACTGAAGCGATCTGGCAAGAGCTCGCTCGTTTCGGCGACGTTCGAACACTTGATGGCAGCGTTGAATCGCAAAAGTGGTTGATTCGTTCGGCTTGGCCGGAGGGGAACCCTGCGCATATCGATCAAGTCATCGAGCAGCAATTCTCGCGATTCGTTACGGCTCTCGGTGCGCTGCGTGAAATTCGCTCGCGTCAAAACCTTCCGCCCAAGGAAGAGATCACTTTTACTATTAGCTGCGATGCTGCGACTCAAAAGTTGCTCGAACCGATGGCTCAGTTTTTCAAGGCTCTCGCTGGTGCCACTTGCACGGGGCTTGGCGAAAAACTCACACCTCCAGAAATGTCGGCGCAGGTGAGTGTTGAAGGGATGGAAGTCAGTGTTGACCTTGGGAAATTCATCGATATCCCTGCCGAGATCGCTCGCAACGAGAAGCTGCAAGCGAACATCGTCAAGCAGATCGCTGCCAAAGAAGGAAAACTTTCCAACGCCACCTTCGTCGACCGCGCCCCGGCCGATGTCGTCGCTAAAGAACGCGAAAGTCTAGAAGAACTTCGGCAGCAGTTAGCCAACGTGACGCAGGCTTTAGAAAGGTTGCAGACGAAGAAAAGCTAGTTTTGTATTTGCGATGAACTTCGATTTTCATTTTGTCGCTTTTTGTGATGGCGGCAATGCCTCGTTTTACCAATGGGGGATTTCTTGAAAAGGCTGGATTTGCTTGGTTTAAGCAAGGTTGGCCCATTGCGTAGATAAATCCATTTTCAATGCACGTTCGGCAATGGTGGGGAATTCGAAGTCAGCAAAATGAAGGTTTCGGCTGGTATCGGATTGGTTTTCGAACGATAATTCGGTAGGAGGCTAGATGAAACCAATTTTACAAGCACTTTTATTGTGCGACCGTGTATATCAAGATAGGTCGGGAAAGTTCATTATTGTTGGCGTGTTCGACCAATGGTTTTTCAAGCCGAAAGTCGATGGCGGCAGTTCCGAACAGTCCCCACCGGTTGGAGAGCAGGTTGTTACTCCCGCCGAGATTCAGGATGTTGGCACGCCGTGGGTTTACATAAGCCTTACCGATGTGAAAGGCCCTACAAAATTAGAACTGCGTTTCGAGAATTTGACTGGTGCTGAGGTCTATTTTTCGGCCGTACTTGAGGTTTCTTCACCAGATCCACTATTGTCAGTTCAGCTAGGAATGCCAGTTCCAAAGCTTCCCGGTAAAGCGGGTGATTACATTTTGGAGTTGCTTCACGACGACATATCGTTAGGTGCTCACAGAGTGAAAATTTCGGAGATAAAAAATGCGAACAATTGAACCCAAATCATACGAGTTGAAAAGCCTGAAACAGTTTCATGGCGAAGTATGTGAATGTCGTGCTGCGTTCATTTTGGATGAAGAAGAAGGCGGGTTCACCGTTGTAGCTCGCAATCTTCCAGGGGTTGTGAGTGAGGGCGACGATATTGAGTCAGCAAGTGAGAACATCAAAGATGCTTTTCGAGAAATGATTCTCTCGTATCAAGATTCTGGTGAACAAATCCCTTGGGTTGATGGCACTGTCGAGGTGTTCGGGCAGGTAGCAGTGGAAAAGCGATTGCTGGTTAATCTGTAAATGGCAGGTGTACCTTCACTAAAGGAGCGTCAGGTTGTAAGCGCCCTTAAACGAGCTGGGTTTGTAGAGGCCAGAACGTCGGGAAGCCACCACATCCTGAAGAAAAGCCCCTACAGCGTATCGGTTCCCGTGCATGGCAGTAAACCAGTTAAGAAGGGGACGCTTCTAAGCATCATTAAGGCGGCAGGAATGACGGTCGACGAATTCTCGGGCTATCTGTAGTCTCGGCAAATTGAGTCAGCGCCAGCGCAGTCCGTGATTCTGTTTACACGATTTGTTTCAACGATGACTTTGCCATAGAAGTCGCACAGCATCCACTTGGATCGCCGCTTGGCGCAGTCAACCACGACCACACCGAAGTTCTCCGGCCCCACGGGTTTGCAGTTCGCGAATGTTATCTATGGGAAAGCGGATTGCGGCGACGTACAATGTTCTAAGTGCGAAACCTCGCTGTTGATGGATTTGCCCAGTTATGCTCAAAGAATTCGAACTTGCGTCAATCATGTCGCGACCCGATTTACCTCAAATTGCTGAGAGTATCGTTTCTGCACTACGCGATGAGCAAGTGCGACGCGAGCGTTTTCGCAAGGAGTTAACTGCTGACATTAAGGCTGAGTTCATAGCTGGTGAGATCGTTTTGCACTCCCCAGCTAAGGCAAAGCACTTGCGGATAACTGAACGGCTACTTCGATTGCTGGCAACTTACGTTCAAGCTAAGTCGCTCGGTGAAGTATTCAGTGAGAAGGCGTTGATTTGTCTGACTCGGAATGACTATGAGCCCGATATTTGTTTTTTTGGTGTTGAAAAAGCCGCTGCTTTCAACGGCGATACGATGCAGTTTCCCGCTCCAGACTTTATCGTAGAAGTGCTCTCAGACTCCACGGCTCATCGCGACCGAGGAGTCAAGTATGACGATTACTCTCTCCATGCAGTTAAAGAATATTGGATCGTTGATTGTGACGAACAAACGGTCGAACAGTACCTGTTAAGCGATGGCGAAACCCAGTACCGACTAGCCCGCAAGTTGGCTGAGGGTGACATTCAGTCATCCGTAGTAGCAGGTTTCCGCATTCCCGTCACAGCTCTGTTCGATGCCCAACATACGCTTGTCACGCTCAAGAAGTTGCTGAGCGATATTTCGTGATGTTTTGGAAAAGTTTTAACAGCCTAGCTCGGACCGCAAGTCATCGCTGTGAGCCATCTTGGCGAGCAGATGTAGCTGGTTTCGTGAGACTTTGGTCGGCGCCAGCCAAACCGTAGTTTCGGCCCATGAACATTTGCGGACAAATGTTCTACAATCGCACCCATCTGGCAATCCAAGGCCAAGCTCGCTAATATCGACACCGAGCTAGTTGGTTACTTAACAGCTTAAGTATTGCTTGTATTGGGTCATGGAGGACCTAGTCGTGAAAACTAGATATCTGTCTATCGTCGTGTCGCTTTTCCTATTGGCGGTCGATTTCAACACCACGATTGTTTGGGGGCAAAGCGAAGATTCTCAAACCTCCGAATCCGTTAGCGAGTCCGATGCAAATGTGCCTGGCGCCGCTGTCCACGAACATTCGGACGCCGAACGAATTGCGGAGCTCATCGAAGCAATTGAAAGCGACCAAGAGCAGTTGGCAGCTCTAACCGCTGAATTCGATAGTCCGGAGAGCGAATATGCGATGGCAGAGCGCGAGTTTCGTTCTCTGAATGAAGGCCGCGATAAACTTCTCGAGGAATTGGAATCAGTCAAAGCC
>JANODD010000112.1:0-3410 GCA_031412515.1 Planctomycetia bacterium
TGCAAGCTCTCGTAATGCTTGCAAGCCAAACGAAATTCCGTAGTGCTTTGCAATCGTGGCAAGGGCTGCCGCACCGCAATCGCTCGTGTCGACTTGTCGAACGCATACGAATGAAGTGAACATGGGAAATACCCTCGTGCAGAAAACGGCAAGAAAACGGTAGGAGTGATGTAACTCTGTTGATAGAAGCGAAGCGGCCGTCAAACTGTTACAAAGAAATTGTGAATTGTCACAGATTCGTGAAGAGTAACTTCCCAAGGTGCCACCCACGTCGGTGGCGCCAAGCGAATCCCAGTCTCAACTTATATGCGAAGTTGGCAGTATCATTAAACGGCTGATTTGTTCGCCGACCATTGCGGTATTCTGCTTTGTAAGCACTCGAGGAATCCGCTGGTTGCGACTCGGCAAGGGTCAAGATACTGAGATAGATCCCCGGGGGAGTGGATCTTCATAATAAGTCGATCCAGCTTCTTGGGTTGCAGCCAGTGCATAAGTGTAGCCGTATAGAAATGCCCAAGACACAGAAACCGCATAGTGTGAGCACGTCACTGGTCTTTCGCTGAGGCCGCAACATCGTGATAGCTTAGCGTCAGCCAGTTGCGACTCGGCGAAGCGTTTTGTGCTAACATCATAAGCCCTCGTCGCCATTCAGTGCCAACCGCGTAGGTAGTGAGAAGCCGAACAATCCGCAGAGTAAATCTGCGGGATTCGCCGCATTTTTTAAATACCGGGCGGCTTGCCCGGCAAGCTGGAAGCGCTGGAAGCATACCCCACTTGGCAAGCTGGAAGCTGGCATGGCGAAAAGTCGTAGATGAATATCGTAGCGGAAGCCGTCAAAGCTTTCGGAGGTTGGATTTACGAGTGCAAAGTCACATGAACGAAATGCTTGACGCATTCCGCTACAGACTTTTCGCCACACCAGGTGGGAGCTACATCAAGCGTGTTAAATCACTCAGCGCAATAGGTTCGCGCGAGCTAAACGGTTCACCGTAGCGAGTCCCTATCATCTTTCCCCAATAGGCCGCTTCGTCTCGGAGGCGATCTAGCATAGTAGGC
The DNA here is from genome assembly GCA_031412515.1 of Planctomycetia bacterium. Classification (GTDB taxonomy): domain Bacteria; phylum Planctomycetota; class Planctomycetia; order Pirellulales; family Pirellulaceae; genus Aureliella. The sequence continues at coordinate 1,057 of JANODD010000112.1, forward strand.
GTGACTTGTTCCTTGCCAATCGTAAACTGGCTCACATAGCAAGCGATCGAATCGGCTTTGGCTTGCCACTGATCAGTTATGTCGAGCACAAAAGCCGGCTGTGCAACGTGTTTTAGGTGCACACAGTAGTAATGAAATACACGGCTGGGGTGAAACGGAGCCCCGGGCAAGTCGCTTTTGGTGAGCTTCGACCAAAATCGAGCGGCTTCGATTAGTTGCGTGGCCGCGATGTGATCAGGATGAGCGTCTTCCCAGTAGGGTGCAAACAACCACTTCGGACGCACGCGACGAAAGACTCCTGCCAGTAAACCGCGAGCTTCCAACGTTGGCTCCAGAAAACGATTCCTTAAGCCAAGATTCTCGCGCCAAGTAACACCTAACGCGGCGCTCGCCGAACGAGTTTCAGCGGCTCGCGTGACTGGGTCGCCGAACGGAGTTGGCTCGCCATCGGTTAAGTCTAAAATGCCAACTTTCCAGCCCATGCCGATCATCTTGGCGATTGCCCCACCCATCCCAAGCTCGGCGTCATCCGGATGTGGCGCAATCACTAACATGTCGAGTGCTACGGCGTCGCTCGCTGCTTTACTCGCTGCTTTACTCACTTTTGGCTGCTTTCGTTGTAGCTGTTTTAAGTGGCAAGATCACACAAGCCGCTTCGTCTGAGTTGCGCATCAGCAATCGATTGCCAGATAGCGCAGCGGTATTCCAAGTCACATCACCAATTACCGGTAACAATGCTAACTCACGCAGTTCCTTTGGATCGGCCGCAACGAGAACAACCGAACCATTTTCAGCAGTGATCAGCAACGTATCGCCGACCAAGAGTACTTGCCCGTGGCGATAACGTCCCTTTTTCCAAGTTCGTTTGCCTGTCGCAAGATTCACGCACTCCAAAATCCCGTCGTTGAGCCCATAAGCGTGACCATCTTTGATCACACATGACGTGAACTTGGTCCGCAGTATTCCTTCAGATTTCCAAACAACATCCGCTGACCAGGAGGACTCAGTTTTGGAGATCTTGAGCAATTCGGAGCCACCACCATAACCTTTGGACAGTAGGACATGCGAGTCATCGATTGCGATGGGTTGGGAAACATTAGCATCGCTATTGCTATGGCCTGGCCATTTGACCGACCACAACTCGGCGCCGTCTACGATTGCATGGGCCGTCAGTGCGGACTCGCTGATGTAAAGAATTTGGGCTTGGCCAAGCAGCGTAACAACCGCGGGTGTTGCGTAACTGATTTGACTATTACCGGCTCGCCAAACTTCCTTACCAGTCTTTGAGTCCAAGGCTACCAGCGATTTGGGCTCTGACTTCGAATTTCCACCCAGTGCTGCGATAACTTTGCCATCAACGATGATTGGCGATGCGCTGCGGCCCCAAGTCACCGACGATTCGAAATCGGCTTGTGTTGTGTTGCCCGCTTTGAGCATATCGAAGGACCAAATCAATTTGCCCGTCTGCATGTCCAAGCAAACCAGTTCACTGACCGCTGATTGGGCATAGATGCAGCCTTCGAAAATCGCTGGCGTGGCCCGCGGCCCTGCTCCACCAAGCGGATTAAAGTGCAAACCCGGAATCGCGTAATGCCACAGCAATTCACCTGAGTCTGCGTTGTAGCAACTGACCCATTCCTCTTTATCTCGCTGCTCCATCGTGTAGGCCGCGTTCCCTTGAACGGCAAAACCCGACCATCCTTTACCGATGGGTTGTTTCCAGGCAATCTTGGGCGGATGTTCGGACCAGTTGGTTTCGATTTCACCGGTAGGCAGAGTTGCGTCGCCGTTTTTGCCCAAGAACTGGGGATAGTCAGTGTCGCGGGGCGCAAAGAAAGCATCGTCAGTTAATATTGCGGTGTCATTAGACTTAGGCAGTTCGGCCACTTTGGTCGAGCGCCATACAATCTTTGGAACAATTTCAGAGTCAACACGGTCGATTCGAAAGAGCGTCAGGAACACCGCTCCGGCTGCAATGAGTCCCAAAAGAACCGTCAACCAAACGCGCAGTCTGGTGGTTAACATCATTGCCAAAAGGCTGAGCATCGCGGCTGCAATTATCAGAAGATAAGATATTACGTTAAGGAATCCGAAGTCGTTCACTTCGGTGCCAAAACGCATCCAAATCAGTCCCAAAACGCAACAGGCGGCCAATACCCAAGGCACAAAGCCCCACCACGCCAACTTCTTCTGAGTAGGATTTTCGTTCATTTCACTTATGCGATTGCTCACACTTAAACTCCATTTGATTTGGATGGCTTTCGTGGGGAAATACCTTCCTCGCTTTGCGTCAATCTGTCATCGCGACTAGTCTTGTATTGCCACGGTTAAAGTCTACGATACATGTGCTTATT
>JANODD010000113.1:0-8970 GCA_031412515.1 Planctomycetia bacterium
ACATAGGCCAAGATGTAAGCACTGTTGCATTCCTTTGCATTGGGTGAAGCCAATTTTTAGCTCAAAGGAGTGCAACAGTTTTTTTATCCAGCGTCTATAGAAAATGGGTAATTCGACCGACTTTTAGCCATCCCAGCTTCCAGCCTGGGTAAGAATCGTTATCGCATTCCGCGCCACCCAACTACTTTACCGATCGCCATTCAACGAACTCCGAACCGGTAGTCGTCGAGTCCATTCGAGTAAAAGTGGGCAGGTCTTGCAAACGCGCGTAAATGTAAGTGTAAGCAACTGCGCGGCGACCGCTGAGTGTTTCGCAGTCGATCACTTCGCGGTTATACAAATTGTAAGGATCGCCGAAACGATACTCTTCGATGTCATCGAGCACTTTGACGATAGCTTCGAAGTCGGTGGACAGGAAAGTCCACAATTCACCGAGCACTTTATCGCTGCCAGGGAAAAGGGCTGGATAGATGCCTGCATCATAGAGTTCGCCGTGCACGACTGCTTCCTCAACAACCGAAGGTGAGCGCGGCCACATATAATCCCGGCACTCGCCGCGTTTCAGTGTTCCATAGACGAAGAAGTTGACTTCGTGGGAAAATTGAGACGTGTTGTGCTTTGCGGACATGAAGTAAATCGCTGTAAAGAAAAAACCGCAGCTCTGTGTAACAAAGCTGCGGCTTGCGTGGGGTAAGCTTTCAGCTTGCCAATTCGTTGAGTAAAAAATCCCTCAGGCTGGAAGCCTAAGCTACGTAAGACTCAGGCTGGAAGCCTAAGCTACGTTGCGCTTAGTTAAGAATCTTCTTCAGGTCACCGATCACTGCAGCTACATCTAACTCAGATGCTTTAGCAAAAGCGTGGTTCGCTTTAACTTTGCCTTCGTGAGCCATGATGATAGTGATGGCAGCCTTGGCGTTGATGCCGTAATCTTCTGGGCCGTTTTCGTATTCGTTAGGTACAACGAAAGGAATGTTCTCAGCCTTGGTCGAAGTGGCGAGCTTCTTCGCAGCATCGGACGCTGCATCTTTGCTGTCACCAAGATAATTGACAAAAGCCTTCAACTGAGATTCATCGTTCTTCTTGATTTGCTCGTCGAGTTGCTTAACGAGTGCAATCACCTTTTCGTCGGTGCTGCGAGTGAAGACCATCACTTGAGGACGGCTTCCGTTCTTGCAGCGATAGCAAAGGTTGTCGCCAACTGCAACTTTGTCTTTTTCAGCGCCAGCACACTTGGTCACGTCAAACGCACCAATGGCATCGCCTTCTTTTAGACCGCTCTTGATTTCATCAGCCGAAGCTGAATAACCAGAAACTACCAAAGCCATAGCAACTGCAAAACTCAAAACCTGTTTCATCTGAAACTCCTTGAGATAGGGAAACGTCGGATGCTGCACAAAGCAGTGCAAACCGATGAAGGATGTCCCGCGGGACGTCAAACCATCATAGGCGCTCCAGCAAGCCGGGAAAACCACCTAGAGCCAAGAAGATTGCTAACAGTTTTAAAAGTTTTTCGCTCCAATCGCCGTAGTTTCACCAGCCTCCGCAGTCCACGGTGCTTAAGAAGAGACCGCTGATCGTCGAAAACCGCCTATTTTTCGGGCGAATTGGATCAAAACAAGGTCAGAACATTTTCTTATGATCGATGACGTCGCACTCGCAATTCCCAAGTTTTCTCACACTACTCATCGCTCTGCCATTACTACTCGCGTAAGAACCAGGCTCTGTTTCTACACCCAGAATTCACTAGAGATTAACGTTTTCTTGAGCTCCGGCTTCAAACGAGGCAGACTGACAATATAATCATCCGGACGTTTTTTCGCCAAGCCTTTGGGAGAGTCAGAAGTACTCGAGAAGGCCAAGAAGATCATTCGAAAAAAATGCGTTACCCGCCAGGAAGCCGCCGATTAATGATTCGGTTCGAAAGTGAAAACTAGCTTGCTTCCTCATACCCTTGCGCGTTAGCATGAGTGCTTAGCGGAAGCTGTCGAACGAGGGAGGACCTGATGACGAACAGTTTTTCACGGTTAGCCAAAAAAGTATCCAGGCGCAATGCACTCATCGCGGGCGGATCAGGCCTACTTGGCATTTCGCTTGTCAACTTGCTGCGAGCTGAATCGGCAGCGGGCATCGGTAACTCCGCAAAGTCTGTTATCAATATTCATCTGGATGGTGGCCCGCCTCAGCATGACACCATCGATCCCAAACCGGACGCACCGGCAGAGATACGCGGTGAATTCCGACCTATTCCGACTCGCATTGCCGGATTCCAAGTTTCCGAACTGATGCCCAAACTCGCATCCGTCGCTGACCGCGTCGCATTTATTCGATCCCTGGTTGGATCCGCCGGTGCTCATGACGCGTTTCAATGCCAATCCGGGTTCGCGGCCGCTGACCTAAGTACCCTTGGAGGTCGTCCTGCCTTTGGATCGGTACTCACCAAACTCTGCGCATCGCCATCGGATCCGCTTCCAACTTTTGTTGACTTGTTACAAGGCCGGCCGCTCGTTCGGAACAGTGCGCGACCTGGTTTTCTCGGCCCTGCGTATACACCCTTTCGTCCCGACATCTCCGCCATGTTTCATCGGGAGCTGGAACCGGGGATGAAGAACGAACTCGCGGCTCGGGGACAGAATCATACGATGGCGTTGGGGCTGATCGAAGGAATGTCCCTAGAGCGGATCGATGATCGTCGACGGTTATTATCGAACATCGACCAGTTTCGACGCGACTTGGACACCAGCGGATCGATGGACGCTATGGACCGCTTTGGTCAGCAAGCGGTCAGTATTCTCACGTCCGGTCGTTTAGCCGAAGCACTGGACTTCGAGCGTGAACCTGGGAGCGTTCAACGTTTATACACAGCCGATTCCAAACTGCGGCCCGACGAAGTCTCCTATACCAGCGACGATGGCAAAGCAGCTAAGAAGTTGTTACTCGCTCGGCGACTGGTTGAAGCGGGTGTGCGATGTGTGAGTGTCTCGTTCAGCGACTTTGACACTCATTCCAGGAATTTTCCGCGGATGCGCAATTTGATGCCCATGGTTGATCACGCGATCCACGCCTTGCTGACAGATTTGGATCAGCGTGGCATGTTTGATAACGTGGCCGTCGTGGTATGGGGTGAGTTTGGTCGATCACCGCGTGTTAATAAAGAAGGTGGTCGCGATCACTGGCCGGAAGTCGGTCCCGCGATGCTCTTTGGCGGCGGCATTCAAGGCGGCCAGGTCGTCGGCTCAACCGATCGCCTTGGCGCGACGGTCACTTCGAGACCTGTCACTTATCAGGAAGTCTTTGCCACCATCTATCACTGCTTTGGTATCGACCTAAGCCGCATAACATTGACCGACCCCACCGGCCGCCCTCAACACTTGCTAGACAAACCCGAACCGATTCGCGAAATCGTATAGTGCCGGTCTCTCAGAGACTTGCGGCATTGCGGTCAACCAAACGCGACACGTCGCCGCCGGCTATGGGTCAAACGACCCAGCGCTCGTTTAACCCGTAGCCAGCGGCGCAGGGGCCGGCTTGCAGGTTGAAGTACGAGCGGGTCTTGACGGTCCTACCACTCGACAATGGATGGATGTTCGCGTTGAGATCGATGCAGGTTCGGTTGGTCTAGGCAAATCACTAAAACGCAACGCCAATCAACATGATGGGAATAAATAAAAGGTACAGCACCAAGATACAGATCATGCATATGCCTACCAGCTTCCAGAAACTTTTCTGATGCTCAAGTGCGATGGCAATGTCATGCAGTTTGAGGCTCGCTTCAGTTCGAGTAATCGCTCCTGCATAGAACAACAGAAACTTAGCGGCAAAACCATACACTACCGCAATGCCTCCGTACGCTACGACAACTGCTAAAAGTCCGATACTGCTTAAGACTGCGGCAAATAATGCAACGACACTTGCTATGCCGCACAAGACTGCTGCGATCGCCGTTAGAATACCAATAAAACGAACCCACGGTCTTGTACATTTTAACGCCGATAGACAGCGTTGGCTCGCATCGTCCAGGTCTAACGTCTGTGGGAGTGAGGGGCTAATCCCCGGCGCATACGGGTTCTCTGAGCTCATCTTCGGTCCTAATTAGTTGTCGCGCAGAATCGGCAGAACTCTTGCGCTTAAAGATCAATCCAAAATCGTCGAGGTAAGAATATAGCACCGGAACGGCCAATAGTGTCAACACCAGCGACAGTGTCTGTCCTCCTACGGCAAGTACCGCGATGCTACGACGTTCTTCAGAGCCGGGGCCACTGGCAATTAACAGCGGCAACAAGCCTGCAACGAACGATATGGTCGTCATCAAAATCGGTCGCAAACGATCGCGGTTAGCTTGCAGGATAGCTTGATCGCGCGGCATGCCCGTTGCCCGCAGCGCGTTGGTGTGATCGACTTGCAGAATCGCAGCTTTCTTCACCACTCCGAATAAAACCAACAGACCCAGCGCCGAATAAACATTCAACGACTCGCCGCCCCACAGCAAACTGAGCAAACCGAACGGCACGGCCAGCGGCAAAGTGAAGAGAATGGTAAACGGATGCGCAAGATGTTCGAACTGGGCTGCCAAGACGATGTACATAAAAATGAAGGACAAAACGAAGGTCCACTGGAACTCGTCAAGCGTCCGCTCCAGCTCACGACCTCGCCCTAAAACATAGGTCTCAAAGCCAACTGGCAAACCCACCTCAGCCGCTGCAGCTTTCAACGCCACGATGCGATCGGAGAGCGCATAGCCAGGCGCGATGTTAGCTCGCAATGCCACCATCCGTTGTCGGCCAAGCCGATCGATACGCGCCGGAGCGAAACCAAAATCAAAACGAATCACATTGTCAATTCGTGTTAGCCCACCGGTGACCGATGAACTGCTCGCCAGCGAGATCGAATTCAACTGCGCCGAATTGGGCTCGGTCCGCACATACAACTGCGAAATCGATTCCGAGTCATGTCGATCGATGCCAATCAATCGCAACTCCACGTCATAAGCATCGTCAACTGATTTATCACGATAACGCGACACGCGATCATCGCCGCCAACGGCAACTCGCAACGTATCCGCAATCTCTTGCACCGATACACCCATCGCGGCGGCTCGCTCGCGATCGATGCTGACCAACAACTCGGGCTTATCCAGTTTCAGAGTCGTATCGACGTCTACGATGCCAGGAATGTCTAGGGCTTTCAGTCGCAATTTCTCACTGAAATCACTCAACGCCTGAAGGTCCGGGCCGGTGATCGAAAAATCGATATCGACGGGAGCACCTTGACGGAACGAAGTTAGATTGCGCACTGAAACACGAATGTCCGAGAGTTTTGAAAGTCGCTTACGAATCTCAGTCATCTTGTCGCGCTGCGTGAAATTCCCTTCCCAAGCAGCTTTGGGGTTGCCGCTCAACAGACCTTTGCAAAACCTCTCGAGTGAAAAAGTACGCACCTTGGAATCGATCAGCCGGACATACATATCGGCTCGATTCACACCACCAAAGCCGCGTGTGCCCACGGTCGCTAAAGCAAATTCGACACCTACCACCTTAGTCAATTCAGCCTCAACGACTTGCATCGCGCTATCCATAGCCGTCAAACTGACACCTTCCTTAGCCGTTATGCCAACTTCAAATTCCGACTCGTCCACGTTGGTTGGAATGTAGTCCTGCTTAATCATTTTGTAGAGCGGCACGTTGGCGGCGATGACGGCGATGCATATTAGCAGAGCCAGGAATCGATAACGCATCGTCAATCTAAGGCTGGCCATATAAGCTACTTCGATCCAGTAATAAAAACCGCTCCGCGAATTCGACGCTTTTCCGTCAGGTGGGACCGTCGATTTTCGCAGCATTCGACTGCACATCATGGGCGTTAATGTAAAGCTGACTAACATCGAGACCATGATCGCCGCCGTTGCCGTCATGCCGAACTCAAAGAGCATTCGACCGGTCACGCTCGATAGGAAAGAGACGGGCAGAAACACAATCACAAGTGATATTGTGGTTGCTAAAACCGCCAGACCGATTTCGCGAGTCCCATCGATGGCCGCGCGCATCGGATCCATACCTTTTTCTTCGATGCAGTGGAAAACATTTTCTAGTACCACAATCGCATCATCGATCACCACTCCGACCATCAGCACCAGTGCCAGCATCGTCATATTATTCAGCGTAAATCCGAACAATCGCATGAAGGCAAAGGTTGCGATGATCGACGCGGGGATAGCCACTGAGGCGATAAACGTCGATCGCCACGACTTCATAAATAGCAAAACGGTCAAACAAGCCAGAATCGAGCCGGAGATCAAATGCCCTTCGATCTCATGCAGGGCAGCCAAAATGTATCGCGATTGATCTTGGATAACGGTGACTTGAACGTCGTCGGGCAACAAAGCATCACAGCGTGGCAAGCGTTCTTTTACAGCTTGAATCACGCGGACAGTGTTCTCGCCGGATTGTCGTTGCACTTGCAGCACCACGGCAGGTTCACCGCGAAGCCGCGCGAGGGTACGCGATTCCTTCGAGCCATCCACAACGGTTCCAAGGTCGCTCAAGCGAATCGGTGAGCCATTAACGGTATCGACCACCAGGCTAGGGAAATATCGAGCATCGGCAACTCGTCCGAGCGTTCTCAGAGCGCGTTCGCGGAATCCTTCATCGACACGTCCACCAGGAATTTCGGTGTTCTGCCGGGCCATGGCTTCGCGAACTTGCAAAATAGAAATTCCGTAAGCCGCCAGTCGCTCGGCGTCGACGTTTACTTTCACAGCACGATCTGCCGCGCCGGCAATGGTCACTTCACCGACGCCGGGCGCCGATTCAATCATGGCTTTGACATAGCGGTCGGCCATGTAATACAGTTCGCTAGGCGTTCGCGGACCAGAGACCGCCAGTGTCAAAATCGGCGACGAATCCAAATCATTCTTGCGAACCGTCGGTGGATCAACGTTGGGTGGCAAGCGACCGACGATTGATGCAACTGCGTCGCGCACGTCTTGGACCGCAGCATCAATCTCGCGCTCGAGACTGAAAGTGATCATTAGCATCGAGCTGCCGTCGCTGGAAATCGACCGCAGCTCTTCGATGCCCGCCACGGTTGCGACTGCATCCTCCATCAGTTGTGAGACCTCGGATTCGACCTCTTCGGAAGCGGCGCCTGGATAGACCGCCCGTACATAGACTGTTGGCAAGTCGATGTTAGGAAAGCGATCAACACCCAACTGCGGAAAGGAGGCGATGCCAGCCACGACCAACGCGGCGATGATCATCAGAGCGAAGACAGGACGTTTAACACAGACTTCAGCTAGCCAATACACGATTGGGCTCCAATCTTCCGCGCGGATTGCGAGGTCGTATTCTTTGGCGCAGTTTCGGAGACCGGTATCGGAACAGTCGAAATAGGATCGGGCTCTTGAGTTGTTGGTTTAGGCGCCGCCAGCGTTTCATCAGTATTCTTGTATCTACCAATGCCCCCGCCGCGACCATCGAGAAGAATCGAGTCACCAACGTTCAAGCCATTTCGAATTTCGATGACGTTATTCTTTTCTTCGCCGACTTCGACGACCGCTTCTTTTACTTTGCCTTCCACGACTTTCCAAACTTTTTGAACTCCTGCAAAACGAACCATGGCGCTGACGGGGATCGTTATCGCTTGCGATTGTTCGTTTAGAATAATATCGGCTTGAGCGAAAGATCCGCTGCGAAGTGAGTCGTCTTCGTTGGGAACTTCGGCTTCGAACATCAGCGACCGGCTGACCGAGTCAAGCGCTGGGCTGATGCGGGTAATGATCACATCGCGCGGTGATGCGCCGTGCAGCAAGAGTTTTACTTTCTGTCCGATTCGCACTTGCGCCGCAAATCGTTCTGGCACTGAAGCTCGATAGCGAAGTAAGTCGGTTCGAACCAATTCAAGGATCGGTTGCCCAACGTTTACATAAGATCCGATTGCAACAGTTCGATTTTGAATTCGGCCTTTGAAGGGGGCGGTGATCACGGTATCCGTCAGTCGCTGTTCGGCCAGCGATCTCAAGGCAGTCTGAACACCGACCAGAGCGATCTTTTCTCGGACGCTGTTTAAAGATGAATTGAATCGTGCGTCGGCGACGCTTTCGAGGGCCGTTGCCGATTCAATATCCGTCGCAACGACGGCGCCTTGCAAGAACAATTTTTTCAGGCGTTCGACCGATTGTTTTGCTTCATCAAGGATTGCTTTAGCTTCGCGAACTGGCGGCGCATTCATTGGGTTTAGCTTCTCGACCGGATCGCCTGGTTTTAGTCCAATCGCCGATCGAGCTTGTGTTAACTGAGCTTCAGCTTGGGCAGCCAGCAATTCGTATTCGCGCTGATCGAGCTTCACAAGCGTTTGATCGGCTTGAACCAAGTCGCCAAGATCGCAATTGACTTCAACCACTCGCCCTGGAACTTTGGCGGCGATGGTAGTGATTTCATGTGCGAACAATCCACCTTGCACTTTGGCAACGTGCGGCCAATTTTCCAGTGAAACTTGGAAAAGCTTCCCTTCAATTTCGGCTTCGACCTTGGTAACTGGAGCGGTGGGAGTCGTCTTCTCAGTACAGCCCGAAAACTGGATCGCAAGTGTAATGGCCACCAAGCTCGAAAAAGTTGTTTTCATGACAGGTAGGGTGGTAGGAAGAGGATGGAGGGGATGGGTCGTTCCGTTCAGAACGCAAGGAACAGTTTATCGCGTCGCGGCGTCTTGCGGGGCAGCGGCAAGATCTATTGTGGTCAATAGCTGAATGAGGGGAAACACTTTTTCGAAAGTTCAGGCACTTTCTCGTCAATTCGTGATGGGTGGCGTATGCTTCCAGCTTGCGATTAGTGGCGTATGCTTCCAGCTGGTATGGCGAAAAGTCGGTAGCGGAATGCGTCAAGCATTTCGTTCATGCGACTTTGCCCTCGCTAATTCAACCTCCGAAAGCCTTGACGGCTTCCGCTACGGTATTCATCTAGGACTTTTCGCCATCCC
>JANODD010000114.1:0-9120 GCA_031412515.1 Planctomycetia bacterium
CAATCCCAGCTCAAGTGCGAGCTCGTCGTCAGGCAAAGTGCCCAGCCGCTTTAAGTCGGACGCTTTCCATTGGTACGGTCCAGATGAACGATAGGGAGCAATCCCAAGCTCATTGCGTTTATTGATTACGAGAGTCGGTGATATATCAAGTTGACTTGCAAGCTGCGGATCGGGAATCGTGCCCAGCGTTTTTAACTCTTCCTTCGACCACTTGCGAGCCGTTCGCTTGCAGGCCGGTATCTCAAGTGACTCTCGCTTAGCTCGAACGACCGATTGTGGATATCCCCATTGCCGAGCCAACACACTGTCAGGTTCTTTGCCAAGCTGATCGACTCTCTCACTGGTCCAACGCACTGTCTCTTTTCGATTGTAAGGAGCGATGCCTAGCGATTTCCGATGATGAGAAACTTGGGTGGAAGGAATTTGCAGGCGACGTGCAACATTGCCATCGGACATCGTTCCCAACAAAGCTTCTTCCGCGGCAGTCCATGTGTGCAATAAGGGTTGTTCGTACACAGCAGGCGGGATTTTGTGTAACGCTCGATATATTTGGATGTGACGACGCGAAACACCGAATTGATCCGATAGTTGCTTGTCTGGAATCTTTCCAATCTTCTCAATGACTCGCTTGGGTAAGTCGGGTTCGGGGTCCATGGTCTCTTTGCCAAAAGGCAAGATGCCCATTTCGATCCGTTTTAATTTGACGCTGGCTGGAGAAACCTCGTATTCGCGCGCCAATGTTCCGTCCGGGATTTCGCCAAGCAGATTCAGCATGCCTTTAGTCCATTCAATCTCTTTGGCTTGTTGGAAAGGCTCGATCCCTAGGCTCGTCCTCAGGCGTGTAACAGTTCCCCCGCTCACGTTCCAACGCTCGGCGAGCTCCGCATCGGAAATTTTTCCAAGCTTGGCTATTTGGGCTTCGGTCAGCTCCAATTTTGGTCGCTTGGGTTGTTCTGCTGCTGGCAGCGGTAAGGCTGCGAACGCATCGATACCCAGTGCCATCCGCCGCTCGCGAACATGATAGGGTGTCGTTTCCATCAGCTTGGCTAAGTCGGTATCAGGCATCGTACCCAACTGACGATCCCGCTTCTTGGTCCATTTGGGTTCTTCCGTTCTATTCTCGGCAGCGACGGTGGTCTTACCTAGCTTTTGACGACGAACTCGCACCGAACGAACCGCAATCTCAAAGCGTTCAGAAACGACGCTATCAGACACTGTCCCAATAAGTGCATCGATCTCGCTGGTCCATTCAACTTCCGAATAACGCCTCAATCGAATCGTCATCGTCTACAGAACTCCGCACACTTTGTCACCCAAAAACATATCGTTTAACTTTAATCCGAAACCAGCGGAGACTGCTGACTTAACATCAAAACACTAGAAGTTAGCGTCCCGCCTAGCTGATCCACCTTCCATCCGTGGGACCACCATGTCATCCGTGGGAAGGAGAAGTACGTCTTCCCACGGATGGCATAGCGGTCCCACTGATAAATATATCTAACGTTCGCATCAACCCGCAACTTCTCTCATTAAGCGTTGGAAAAGCGGAAGCACTCCTTTGACGCCTGCCCATGTGCGAAGGTATTCCAAATCCAATAACTTAGCATTGAGCTTCGCAACCGAAAGGAGATCGTTCCATTGACGTTCCGAAGTTTCACCGCCTAAGCGATACCAGTCCAGTTTTATTACAATGATATCCTCAACTGATGCCATTCTCACGAGGAGCGGTGGATCGTTACCGACCTCTCCGATGACTGCACGCTCTTGCGATAAGTTTGAGTAAGGACTTGAGTCGCTAACGAAAATGTCAACTTTGAATGAAGTTTCAAGATGGATGAGGTTGAAGCACGAATTTCGACGAATCGCCGAACGTATCGATTGTTCATTCAAGTAGTACTCGCCGCTTAACGCTGCGCATAAATCAGGTACCGACGCTTCACTCAACTGCGCGGTCAAGTCAACATCAAGCGTACTTCGGGAGGCTCCATGGTACGAACTTGCAACCGAACCGCCGACGAAAAAACGCGTCTTACTGCTTTCTAGGAAAGCCACTACGGGCCGCAATGCAGAAGCTAGCTCAGAATTATTTTGCATGCCCGCGTCTTTCGGTACTCGCGTACCGCATCAGCTAACTCACGACCGTGATGCAATTCAATAAAAAAATCGTTGACTTGCTCGCTAGTAAATTCTGGATGCACTCGCGCAATCGCTTTCTTTGATGCTCGAATCACATCACTCGAAAGCCTCGCTGCTAACATGACACGTTCGCTTGGAGTCTTTGCGGCCAGCAACGTAAGTTGCCGACTAGCGATCTCGGATGTTGTGTCGGATGGAATTGGCATGACAGCGGTCGATAACGCAAAGGGAAAGAATTTTGTTGAATTCTAATCTATTCTTACCAGATTCGCGCGTAGGGTTAAGAAAGTTCTGCGTCCACGCAAGAGGACTGAACACTGAGCAAATCAGCGGGATTCGCAGAAAACAGTGGCGTTTATCTCTGCGGTCTTCCAATCTCTCGCGGTGCAGGCGGATTTCAGATACTCGCAATCCTTCAGCGATGATAAGAACGTTTGACACTCAATGCTGAAACAAAAACTCATCCGTATTAAGCAACGCCCAACAAATGTCTTCGAGCGCAGAAGGAGCATCACCGCGAGTCTTAGTGTGCTCAATGGCAGTCGTTAACTCAGCGTCCGAAGGCTGGCGACACAATGCTGCCAAGTATAACTCACGCACGGTATCTTCTAACGACACACCTGCCGCGAGTGACTTCCTAAATCGATTGTTCGCGTCGCGCAGTCGCTCGTAAATCATCGGGCCGTTGAACAACTCAATGGCCATCGCCAAGTTTGAATCCTCGGCGCGTTCACAAGCACACACGGTCGAACGTTCGGGTTGTCCAAAGACCTTTAAAAAGTCGACCTTCACCAGATCCGGTGCAGGCAACTGAGTGGCTTTCGTACCTGGTGGAAGCGTTCCGAAAGTCTGCTGCGTTCCCGTTGTTTGATTCACTGCATCGAGCAATTGCTCAGCCGACAGCAACCTCGGCTCTTGATGCGAGAAGTATTTTGTGTCGTCTTGATTAAATGCATTGGTGCGATAGCTGGCCTGATAAGTGCGACTATTCAAGATCACTTGCAGCAAGTGGCGGCGGTCAAACTTGTTAGCCACAAACTCTTTGGCAAGTGCGTCGAGCAGCGGCGCATTCGACGGCGGATTCGAATCACGAAAATCATCGATCGGATCCACAATACCGCGTGAAAAGACTTGACTCCAAATGCGATTGGCTTCGATCCTCGCAAAGTAGGGATTGTCGGGACTAACCAACCAAGCTGCAAAGTCGGTGCGGCGATCGTTTTCATTAGCTGCATCAATACTACCGACTTGCGGTAACCATGGCTTCATCAATTGACCGGTACGAGGCTGTGTCACGTCGCCGCTGGTCGATGTATAGACGAACAACTCACCTGGCCGCTGTGTCTTCTTGCGTTGGATACGACTAAAGAATGCACCGAGACCATAGTAGTTATCCTGCGTCCAACGTTCGAACGGATGATTGTGGCACTTGGCACATTGCAACCGCGCGCCTAGGAAGACTTGCGAAATCGTTTCGACACAGTCGTTGGTGTCGGTCGCTGTGCGATAGAAATTTGCAGGCGGATTCGAAAGCGTACTACCGGACGCGGTCACGAGCGCTTTGGCAAATTCATCGTAAGGCATGTTCTCGCGGATCGCTTCTTCGACCCACCGATTGTATTTGTAGACTCCTTCATCGCCGACACTCTTGCCGGTCATGCGAAGCAGATCGCCCCACTTCAGTGCCCAAAACTTTGCATGCTCGGGACGCTCAAGCAAGCGATCGATGACTACTTTACGTTTATCGGCTCCAGTATCCGCCAAGAAGGCTTTCGTCTCATCCAGTGTCGGCAGCAAACCAATCACATCCAAATAAACACGGCGCAGAAATTCTGAGTCGTCCGCAGTCGCCGAAGGCAAGTACTGAAGTTGCTGCAATTTCGCGTTGACCAGTTCATCGACAAAGTTGTTCGGCGTCGGAGCCTGCCACTCGAAACCGGGCACATCCTCGACGAACATGATCGGCACCGATTCGATATGTTCAAGATACCTCACCAAGATCGCTGCTTCACCGCGACCACGTGAGGTTACCAAACCACTCGCGTTCACTTCAGCAACACTCGTGTTTGATGTCTCATAGGCGACCAAGTGAGTCATGTCGCGAGTTGTACCGTCGGAGTAATGCGCGATCGCGATGACTTGCTGTGTCGGCGAGACAACACGATTCAGCACACGTTTTGTCGATGGGTACAATTCTAATTTCACGCAGCGGGCCGTCTCCGGTGGATCGAGCTTCGCTCCTTCAGCAATCCAGGCTCGCAGCACTTCATAAGCAGGATCGTGTTTATGCAGTTGCATTCCGCCGCCGTGGCCAACTTTCATTAACGGCTTCTGCAATAGGAGGCTCTTCTCGGGTTCGAGCGAATTGACACGTCGACCGAATTCTTCACGCAACAACGTCAACTGATCAAGTTGTTTGTCAAAAGCCCGTAAGGAAAGCCTAAAGCCGCCTTTGCCGCTCGGTGAACCATGGCACGCACCTGAATTACACCCTTGTTTGGAAAGAGCGACCAGGACATCGTTTTCAAACTGAGTCGCATGGGGCCTGGCGATATTTGCAACTTGAACACTGACTGTTTGCTTGATCGCGCCTGCTTCAACAATTAACTCGGCTGCACCATCGGCGACCGGAAACGCCCGATTCGATTCAACGCGTACGATTGCGGGATTTGATGAAGTGATTTTGCAATCTCGCGTCCAATCGCGGAAGTTGCCTGCAGCATCAGCCCCGGTAATCACCAGCTGACGCATATCCTTCGAATCGTTCAATTGGAGTGCGGTAGGATACACTTCGAGCTTAGTTGGTGCTGCGATCACACCAACACTAGTCGGCTCACTTGTCGCCGTCAGTGGCTGACCGGCGTATTGAGTTGTTGCGAGCAACTGGACGGAAACGCTAGCCGCCGTGAAATCTAAACTAGCCGTCAATTCCATCGTCGTCGACTTTTGATCCGCAGCGACATCAACTGCCGCTCCGCTCCAACCCGTCGGTAGATTCTGCCAAGCTAACTTAACTGGCTGCGGTGGTGCCTGCGACGCCCATTCCAAATCCACTTGCACTCGTTGCGGCATACCAACAACCAACGTTCCGAGCGGCTTAACGGTGACCTTTAACGGATCGATCCAAACCACCAGAAGCGATTGTGATTGCAGTCGTCCGTGACCTTTGAACTCGGAATAAGTCAGCAGGCTAACTTGCTCCGGTTGTCCCGCTTCAGCACCGCGCGTCCAAGTAATCGCGTAAGTGTCTTTGTCCGGTTTGGCCGCTGCTGTCCATTGATTCGCTTGTCGATACGGCAACACGGTAACGGCTTCTTTAAAAGCCTCTTGAGTTCTCTTAAGCTTCAATGGCGCAGTATGAGTTGTCTGAGCTCGCGCGAATGCAATCGGAGCAGCAGGTTCAAACGTAAAGTAAGCTGGCGAAGTGGCCACGCCTGCGATGGCCATGCCGCCATCCATCCAAGTCGCTGGGTATGGGACCGTGGGTCGCTTGGCGCGATGCAGTCCAGTACTCTCGACGGCGACTTTCATCGTTGGTGTATCGACTGCGGTCGCAACGAGCCGCATATTACTGAAAATCTCCGGGTTCCAGTCCTTACCTGCCGCGAGATAGAGGCGAGCGTCTTTGGCTTTGGCATCGATTCTTGAATTCAAGAACTCTAGTCCCGCAACAGGCGTTGCAAACGCAATATCGATCGCACCTTCATAGCCCGATCGAGTAACTTGCAGGTCGATCGCCGCTGCACCTTGCTCAAGCTCAATTGCAAAGCGTTCTTTGACTTTTGCGTCCGCCTTCAATGCGACAGAGAAAGTTGGAACAGGACCAACTTCAACGAGATAACCAAACTCTGGGCCCCCGCGATGAAGCAAATCATTTACTGTCAATCGATAAATTCCATTCTCTGGAAACGTAAAGTTAAAACTCCATTCGTCTGCATCGTTCACCGCAGACTCGGCGACTTTTGCACCAGCGGCATTGAACAGTTGCATTTGCAGCAGCGTCGGCATTCCAAGACTGCGCGTCCGAGCCTTAAACTGTCCCCCCTGCCCTTTCACACCTGTCAGTTGAAAACTGTCACTCTCGCCCGCCGAAGTTAAGCGACCACTTATTCCAACCGGAGTTGCTACTGGCCCCCTGCCCTGCCCTTCCTCGATCGGTTCAACTGCCTGCGGCGAGGACCGAAGTAACATCGGCACCCAAGCCGAAGACTTTCCTTCAGGCAATCGAACTGCGATGTTCATCGTCTCGTAGGGATAAGCCGCCGGAATCTCAATTTCACGCGCGGGCAACTTGGCTGCATCTTGGCCAACGAACGAACACTGCACGCGGCTTCCGAGTTCAGCCGCCATAGGCATCGGTGCACTGATGATCGGAAAGTCACCGATGCGCAATCGATACCGTCCGCCGGCAACGAATCGACTATCAAAGACTTCGATGAAATACTCGCCGTCTTGCTTGAACTCAAATGCGAAGCGACTATCTGGGCATCCCTCTTCGTCATCGACCATTAAGACTTGCTTGCCAGCAGAGTCGAGCAAACGAACCACAGGATCCATGGTTGATCCGAGTCGCTGTGCGTGAACTTCGAATGCGATCCGCTGTCCCGCTTGCGCATGAAAGCGATAAAAGTCGCTCAGTGGTCCGTCGCTTGTTCCATCGACTCCGCACTTGGAGCTGATCGCCTGAGCCTGTTCACGCTGGTGATTGGCTGCATTTTCTACGACGCTCGGCAAGTCATCGACGAGCAAACTAATGGAATCTGTTGGACCTTCGGCTGTTGCGACCCACAAGCCAATTGAACCGAGGGGCACATTAACCGCCGGTGTGATATCGAGCGTCGCTTGAGTAGGTTCAACACTGACAACTGCAACCCGAGCCTCGCAGCTCGTCCAAACTCTCAATGGCGACGAAAACGCCGTTCCGTTGAGAACAACACGAGTTGTCTTGGCTGGTTCAATTGCGATGGGCGTAACGGACACCAATGTTGCGTCTGCATGGATTGAGCGAACCGGCACTGTGACGAACAACGGAAATACAACACAAAGCAGAAACATCGAACGAAGTAGACGGGGAGTCGACATTGTTCTTTAACCTAGGAGGGAAGGACGAAGCGTGCGTGGATTGCACCAAGGTGGGCACCTACAGTTTAGTCGAAATCCGCGTGCAAATGCACTCCGTCAGGCTGAAATCCAAAGAGGAAAATCATCAGCCAACCGCGTGGCTCGAATCGGTTGCCCTACGCTGGTCTCTTCGCGGCGCGTGGTAGAGCATCGAAGGCGACTTGAAAGCATCAAGCGAGAGACATCAATTGAAGTAAGAATACTCTTAGAACTTAGAATACGTGTCTCCCCTTCTCCTCGGTATTCCGAGGAGAAGGGGTCGGGGGATGAGGAGCCCGAGTACTGAATTTGGTTTAGAGCTACGCGATCAAGCCGGTGGATCAGAAACAGTTCGCTCGTCTTTGGCGTCAGCCATCGCTGCTTGCTTCGATGGTCAAATTGCAACACAAAACCAACTTCCATGGTGGATTCAAGCAACACTCAAGTGCATCATCGCGAACACAATCGCGTCTTCAACTGGGGTCGTGGTCATTAGTGACCACCAATTAGCCCATTAAACCCTTTAGCCAGTCGCATGCCATAACAACCAACTGCGTGGAAACTATTTTTCCAATTCCGAAGAGGGCGACTCAGTCACTACGTTTTTCAAGAGCCTCCTGTCGTGCCAAAGAATACCAATGTTGAAATTGCAACGGTCAAGAACATAGGAACACGGGACTCTCCGCAAGCCGTACGAACGAGCATGGTCGCACTCGGTCCTCCCAAACTGCATCTGCGTATTTTCCAATGGCAGTCGCGGGATTTAGTTTCATTCAGAATTGAATATTCGCCTTTAGAAATGCCCAGAAAAGTACCGCTGCTTAGAATTAAATGCTCACCAATATTAAGTACATGAATTGGCGTGTGCAAATTGTTCGTGGCTAACAACCCCACACTCGATTCATTCGGAGAGTACCATGCAATGAGGCGTTCGTTTAAAGTAATGTTGATTCGATATAACGTTTCGTCGCGAATTGCGCTGTAAAATTGGTCAGGATCCCATCCAAAGCTGAAGAGTATGGCCCCACACGATTGATTATATCGCGGCTGCCTAACACGGATTTCTCGACCTTTGAACACAATTTTGTAAAGATCTGATCTCCAACTCCAATCGATTTGTAGTTTGGCTATTAAAGATTCCCTCGCCGATTGTCAGTTCCGCTAGACCGTCGCCGTTTCGGTCGATACGTCTGCCATAAATACCAGTAACTCCGCCGTCGATGCTGGCCAGTGGAACAGTCACAAAGCCTCGAAAGTGTTCGCGGCCATTGGGTCGATAGACACCAACCGATTCGAGTTTAGATCGGATTTCTTTACCGGCTTTGAGCGTGTTGCTTGGCAGGTGGGTGCCCAACGTGCGATCTGCGAAACCAACTTGCAAGGTCGCATCGGATGCCAAGCAATTGCGAGCCAGATAGGCCACCGCTTTAGCGCATGCCACAAGGCAAGTCGCATAATACGCAACTGTTGTCCTAAGTGGATGTGCCAACATGTTTTGAATGAAGTCATCGTTCATAGTCATTTCTAATTGCCTTCGAAGGGTTTCGAATCACATGTAAATCAACAGTTGTTGAATTGGTTAAATGAGCGGGTTAGTCCACTTGCTCCATGTCCGCTCGGGCGCGTGATTCCTTCTGGGTTACCACGCTGCTGAATCAATCGGCTTATCGATGGCTTGGATCCTCGGCACAGTGAACAACTTCGGCGATACCTACAGGAATGCGGCGTCTCCGCTAAGTCGTAAATAGCGCTACCTGCTATGCTCATTCGGAATCGAAAACCATTTCCACCGCGCGCTAAGCTGTAAGGATCAAGCAATGTGCCTCAAGCGCTTCGTATCAATTTGACTAAAGTTTCACTCGGAATTTGCGTCTCCCCTTCTCC
>JANODD010000115.1:0-27965 GCA_031412515.1 Planctomycetia bacterium
CCGGCGTTACGCCGCCAGCCGGTATGGCGAAAAGTCGGTAGCGGAATGCGTCAAGCATTTCGTGCATGCAACTTTGGCCCGCAATATCAACTCCCGAAAGCCTTGACGGCTTCCGCTACTGCGTTTGTTCACGACTTTCCGACAGCCCAGCCGCCAGCCTATGGTCGTACCCGGAAGGAGTAACCCACGAAAACCTCCGCAAGCAAGTTATCCGACGGAGTTTGTTAGTAGCTGCCGGATCAAAATGTTTGAAACCTAAGCGGCTCGACGAACGGCCTTCTTTTGTTCTCGCACAAGCGCTTGTGGGTGCAAGTCGATCGCGGGGCGTTGATGTTCAGCCATCGGACATCGCCTCAGAGCAACGCCGACCAAATGCCCACCGAAAGCCAGTGACAGCTTGATGGCCCGATCGATCTCGACTTTCGCACCCAGATTGGGCATGCAGTCAATTTGCCCGACCGTTTCGGGTGACTGCAAGTGCATCGTTGGCGGTACGAACCCGTCTCGAAGAGCCATGGCAGTCAACGCCAGCTCAATACTACCGGCAGCATTGATCAAGTGTCCCAGAACTGCTTTGTTGCTGCTGACTAAAACGTTGTCAGCTCGATTTTTAAGTGCCGTACGAATCGCTTGCAGTTCGCAGCGGTCGTTTTGCTCAGTGCCTGTTCCGTGCGCGTTGATGTATTGAGGACCCAGATAATCCCAACCCGCCTTGTACACCAAGCGTTCGATGAGGGCTTCCATAGGACCCGCGTCACCGTCGAGGCCAGTCACATGATGGGCTTGATTGAGCATTTGTGCTCCAGCCAGTTCAGCATAGATTCGAGCCCCACGGGCGACCGCAGTGGATCGTTTCTCCAGCACCATCATGGCCGCGCCTTCGCCGATCACGAAGCCGTTGCGATGCTTGTCGAAAGGTCGGCATGCCGATGTCGGGTCATCGTCGTCTGCCAGCACTCCCATACGTGCGAAGGCCGCATAAACCAACTTGGTGACCGCATCACCCGCTCCGCACAAGGCAAAGTCAGCTTGATCATCGCGAATCATCCTCGCCGCCACGATCGTACTGATCAATCCACTGGCGCAGGCCGTGGTGTGACACAGACGAGGTCCATATAACTGAAACTGGTTGCCGATCAGGTGCGAGGGCGTTGACGGTAGGAACTCTTCCCACCAACGATGTTTGTATTCGTCCAGCGGCTTGGAATCGCGTTCGCCCTCAGGCATAAATAGGTAGCCAATATCCCCGAATTGGGCCGATACGCTGCATGCGAACCGCTGACGGTCGACTTTTTTCCAATCGATCGTTGCATCGCCTAACGCTTCAGCCGCAGCGTGTTGCGTTAATTGAATGGATTTCAGCGATTGAGAGCCTTCGGGCAACCAATCGACCATCCCGCAGGGCAACTGCAGATCGCCGACGCCATCGCTTGCATTCGTGCGGCGAATACCGCTTTTGCCGATTTGAATGTTCTGCCATACCGATTCTCTTGAAGAACCTAAGCTCGAGGCAATTCCCACTCCGGTAATCACGATCGGATCTTCCTCGGGCGATACACGGTCAGGGAATCGAAGAATCACGGGTGAATTGCTAGCCATGGATGAGTCCGAAAGAGTCGCCGCCGGTTGACTTGGTCGGATATCGCAAAAAGGGGTCGATTCCCGCAAGGTCAACGTGAAGTTGAAAGCAAAAATGCTCCAAAACAGTTGACAACCGCCTGCTTTGGCTACAACCGCATTTACGATCGGTGGTCTAGTAGCTATCATCTGACGAACCGTGAATCACCACCGCTGACCGATTGCGTCGATTCGTTTTCGAATGAATTGCACAAAATCATGGAGGGTAAGCGAATGGCTAGCGGCTTCATTGGAAATGAAGTGCCCCGTAAGGGGTTGCGGGTTCGAGTCCCGTGCCCTCCGCCTCAAGGGTTTGTGACAAACCCTGAAAATTTACGCCGTAAGTCATACCTAAATTTGACTTACGGCGTTTTTTTGTGTATTCCGCGCTGACAGAATCTCCTCGCCACGCTCAGCCTGGATGGGATCATAGGCCGATGTATGCGAACTAGAAGGTAAAGAATCGGCTTAGTAGTTGTGCCGGAGAAGTACTTTTCGAGCTATTTTCGCTTAATGAAATCCGACTCAGCAAGTTTCGCGTCATCCTGTTTTCCAAGTTGCTGATAGGGAATCGTAAAACATCATATTGCCCTTCGAACCACGCGGGCAGATGTCGAAACGCAGCCGCATTTTGAGCTCGTTCGTTGCGGCCTAGTTTGATTGCAATCTGACTCCAATGGATCGCGTTTTGCCATTCACCGCGCTGGAAACAGCACCATCCAGCAAGCCATGGAAGCTTGACAAATTTGTTTATCGCTTGGTTCAAGTTTACTGGTCGTCCGATCATGGACGGCTATGACGCCACTTCGGAACTTCGCAGACGCTGAGTCCTAGTGTTGCGAGCATAGGCCTGATGGCGTAAAATCTTGCCACTTGCCTCGTTAATCGGCCGGTGGTTTTTGAGTTAGGCTACATCAGGCTAGCCCGACGTTCTTTGCAGGTAGACACGCATGGAAACCTTGGCCTCCGACACTTCACCGGAAGAACAACTCCGCGCGGAAAATGCTGTGTTGCGTGCGCGGTTAGCGGAGGCGGAGGAAGCGTTGCGGGCTATCCGAAGTGGCAGAGATGGATCGTTCGTGGTGGAGACGGAGGATCGCCCGCAGACTTTCTCGCTTGACGCGGCTGGGGCCGGTTCTAATCGCTTGCGAGGCGAGATTATTGATCAAGTCTCCGATGCCGTGGGAATGATCGATAACGACGATCGTATCACCTATCTCAATCCGGCTTGCGAACGACTTTACCGCGTCCAGCCCGGAGAAATGCTCGGGCGGAAACTTTCCGAACTTTACCAAAGGCGTTGGCTGAAACCAGGGGACGAAGCCGCCGCCATCGCGACTCTTCGCGAACAGGGTGAAGCCAGTTGGGAGCTCATCCATGTCTGCCGCGACGGTCGCGAGCTCTACGTGCATTCCAGCGTCTGCCTGACGCATGATGCGTCAGGGAAAGTAACAGGAATAATCGCCGCAATCCGCGACATCACAGAGCGAATGGCGATGGAGGAAAAGCTGCGAGAGCGAGAAAACTTCCTTCAGCGATTGACCGATGTGAGCCCCGGCGTGATTCATGTTTTCGATCTGGAACAGAAGCGGAGTGTTTTCATCAGTCGCACGGTTGCCTCAGTGATCGGCTACAGCGAGGAGGAAATCGCCGCCATGGGCGATAACGCTGCGACGCTACTAATGCACCCTGACGAGCTGGCACGTTTCCCCGCGCACCTTGAACGCGTACGCTTACTCGACGATCACGAGACCATCGACTTCGAACACCGGATGCGTAGTCGTACGGGTGAGTGGCATTGGTTTCACAGCCGCGATGCAGTCTTTGCTCGCGATGCCGCCGGAGCGGTGCGCCAGCTCATCGGCACGGCGATCGAGATTACTGCGAGGAAGCAGATAGAGGAGCGGTTCCGCCAAACTCTGATGAACGTATCGGTTCCGACCCTTCTATACGCGGACGACGGCACCATCCTTCTTGTCAATCAAGCATGGACCGACATTACGGGCTATCGTATTGAGGATATCCCTACGCTCGGGGACTGGACTAGAAAAGCTTACGGAGAACAGCACCTCACGGCCGACAATTACATCGAAGACTTGTTTAAGCATGACACACGACAGGACGACGGCGAATGGATTGTCACAACAGCTAGAGGTGATAAACGGGTATGGCACTTCTCGTCAACACCCTTGGGCCGGGAGCCGAGCGGACGCCGGTTGATCGTGAGCAACGCCATCGACATCACCGATCGCAAACGTGCCGAGGTCGCGATGGTGGAGTCGAAGCAAAAACTCGATGTAGCGATGCAAGTTGGTGGGATTGGTGCGTGGTCACTCGACGTCAATACTCAAACCTTACGCAACGATGCGCTCCTTAAAAACTTGTTTGGTTTCGGCGCCGATGACTCACCGCCGCTAGACGAGTACTTCAATCGAATTCATCCCAATGATCGCATTCGTATAAGCCAAGCAGTAGCGGACGCTATCGAGAACAACACGATCTACGATCAGGAGTATCGCATTGACCTTCCCGATGGCGGCGTTCGTTGGGCAAGATCTTACGCTCAAAACTTTTCGTCGGCAGAAGGGTCAGTCAAGGAGTTTACCGGCATTACCTACGACGTGACGGATCGCAAGCTGCGAGAACTTGACTTGGCGGATCGCGAATCGCATCTGCGTCGCGTGATCGACAACATGCTGGGTTTCGTTGGCGTTTTGAATACAGATGGTACTTTGCTTGAGGTCAATCAGACAGCCTTGGCCGCAGGTGGGGTCAGCCGTGACGATGTGATTGGCCAAAAATTCTGGGATTGTATTTGGTGGAACTACGATCCAGACGTTATCAAGCATTTACAGGATTCGGTCGAGCGCGCGTCGTCGGGCAAAACGGTTCGTTATGATGTTGATATTCGCATTACAGGCGACGCACGGCTGACGGTCGACTTCATGCTTGTTCCGGTACGCGACCAAGACGGCAGCATTACTCATTTGATTCCATCTGGCGTCGATATCACTGACCGCAAAGCCGCGGAGGCCGCGGTGGCGGAATCTCAGCGAAAACTACAATTGGGGATCGACGTAGCCGCGTTCTCGCTCGCGGAAGTCGACTATGTTACTCAGACAATTGAGCTATCCTCCGACGCTGCTCGGTTATTCGGGCTGGAGAATACTCCCACCGTTGTGCCACGCCAGCGGATTCACGATTTGTTTCACCCCGAAGATCGAAGCAGAATAAACGCGGCTATTGAAGATTGCTTAGATCCTGGGGCGCTGACCAAATCGCGATGGAACACCGAATCGTCTTGCCCGATGGCACGACTCGGTGGTTGGACGTTCGTCAACGCGTTCACTTCGACAGTTCAACGTCATCGCGGAAGCCGCTGCGCGGTACGGTGGTAGCCCGCGATGTAACTCAAGAAAAATTGCTACAGTCAGAGTTGATCGAAAATCGCGAACGCCTCACGCTGGCGATGCAGTCTGCTCGCATGGGAGCTTTCCAATGGGAGCCCGATACCGACATCGCTCAATGGGACGATGTGTGGTCTGCTGTGATCGGCGTCGACAAGGATGCACCGAAAACCGGCAAGACGTTTTTTAATCGTGTGCATCCCGATGATATCGCAGCGTTGATGGCTGCAACCCCCACAGATGCGACGACGCAATCGGAATACCGAGCTGAGTACCGCATCGTTCGCCCCGACGGACAATTGCGTTGGTTGGCGGCGAGCGGCATCCTGTTGCCGCGTCAAAACGGCAATCCCGCGCGTTTGGTCGGCTTGAACTGGGATATTACCGAGCAGAAGGAATCTGCCGAACGGATCCGTCAAGGTGAAGAGCGATTACGGTTAGCGATGAATGCAGCTCAGTTGTCCCTCTGGGAATGGGACATCGTGAAGGATCAGGTTTCGTGGGCGAAGGAGTTATATGACCGGCAGTCGATCGATCGGATGACACCCATCGGTGGCTTCGATGGCTTCATCAATATGGTTCATGACGATGATCGAAAGAGGGTTCGCGGGGCGATCAAGGAATGTCTGTCTGAAGGCAAACCCTATCATTGCGAGTTCCGTATGCGCCGCGGCGATGGTAGCTATCGCTGGGTGTTATCCATGGCCCATCTCAGCACGGATGGCTACAACGCGCCGGTCAGAATGATCGGCGTGGAAATGGATATTTCGGATCGCAAGGAGAACGAAGTAAGGTTACGTCTCAGCGCAGAACGTCTCTCGGTTGCTGCCGATGCAGCCGGATTTGGGATGTTGCACGTCGATCTAAAATTGCAAACAGTGACCTTCTCGCCTGAGATGAAACGCATTATTGGTTGGCGTGACGATCAAACGGTTTCACTTGAGCCAGGAAGAATGCTTGAATTCGTCCATCCAGACGATCGCGAGCTCTGCGTAAAGCATTATGAAAGGGCAATATTGTCGAATAGTCCGACTTCGCGAGGCATTGACCATCGCATAGTTAGAACCGATGGTACGACTCGCTGGGTAAGGTTGCAAACTAAGACACTGTTCTCCGAGCAAACAAATGAAGCCACGCAGATCATTGCAACTGTGCTGGACATCTCTCAACAACGTGTTTTTGAAGAGCAATTGAAAGCCGCTCGCGATGCTGCCGAAGCCGCTAATCTGTCTAAGAGCGCGTTCGTGGCCAATATGAGCCACGAAATACGCACGCCGATGACGGCAATCCTAGGCTACGCCGATCTAATTCGAGACATGATTGAAAATCCAGAGGCTGTCCGTCACTTGCAAACGATTCGCCGAAATGGGGATTACTTGCTGGAGATTATCAACGACATCTTAGACTTGTCTAAGATTGAGGCAGGCAAGATGGATATTGAAATGGAGCGATTCCAACCCGTAAGATTGATTGAAGACGTCCGCAGTGTTATGGAGGTTCGTGCGACCGAAGGCGGATTGACGCTCGAAGTCGAGTACGACGGAAAACTGCCTCAGATAATCGAATCGGACGCCAAACGCTTGAAACAAATTCTCATCAACTTGGTCGGCAATGCGATCAAGTTCACTTATGAGGGACAGGTCAAGATTTGTGTGCGCTATCACGGCGATGCATCGGTGGCCCACTGCAGCCTAGAAAACCAAGATTCGGGGGTGCTGCAATTCGACATCATCGACACCGGTATCGGCATGACACAGGCTCAACAAGAACGACTGTTCAAACCATTCTCACAGGGTGATGCCAGCGTGAACCGCAACTTTGGCGGCACGGGACTGGGGCTAGCGATCAGTCAGCGATTAGCCGAGATGTTGGGAGGGGCAATCACCGCCAGCAGCACGGAGGGCGTCGGCAGTACATTCTCTGTCACCATTTCTACTGGCAGGTTAATGAACATCGAATTCGTCGACTATACGGTCGAACTGGCGGACAAGCCAAATCTGATTGAACCGACTGTCACCGAGGTGATTTCTCTCGATTGCAATGTTCTGATTGTCGATGATCGCCGTGATATTCGGTTTCTTAGCAGGCACTTCCTTTCGAAAGCAGGTGCGGTCGTTGATGAAGCCGAGGACGGTCAGCTTGCACTGGACTTCGTTCGCAATCGACTTGCCGACGGCAGTCCACCCGCCTTGATTTTGTTGGACATGCAAATGCCCAATCTAGATGGCTACGAAACAGCCAAGCTATTGCGAGCCTCCGGATTTCTCGGTCCCATTGTCGCGTTGACCGCCGACGCGATGCAAGGAGATATGAATCGTTGTCTCGAAGCAGGCTGCAACGACTATCTCAGCAAGCCGATCGATGCAGTGCGATTGGTCCAATTAGTTCGAGAACTAACAGGATCGAAGCGAGATTTCTCTAACTCTCCATGATGGATCTCGCACCCAAAATCCGGCTGGCTCGCACATCGAGATGATCGCCGGGCAAGTCTTCAATTCTTAGCGATGGAAAGCTTGCGAAGTTCGACTTGGCATGTTTTCAATGCGTCGCCCAGCTCAGCATCATCAGACGATGCGCCTCCTCAGAAGAAACTGTTTTTGCTAGCCGTCGACGCTCGACTTCCATTGAGAAACGAAGAAATTCGTTGTAACAGTCTGTAAGTGCCTCCGCTTAGAGAAGTAATAGAGCTTTCGGCGCCACTCTGGGTGACGAGCTTCCACACTTCTTCTAAAAAGGACATTACCGATGATTCTCAAAAATATCGCTCGCCTGCCCCGCTGCCTTGCCCTTGGTGCCGTCCTTTTGAGTGGCGGTCAACTTGTCGCACAAACTACGGTGACCTTTGATAAAGTACTGGAATACGTCGAACTAGGCGCCGATTCAGCCAAAATTGCAAAGTTAGTTCAAGCTTCGCCCACCAAATTTGTACTGGGTGCGGAACAGGTGCGGAAACTTCAACAGGCGGGTGCAACCGAAGAGCTTCTTGCCGCAATTCAAAAACAGGGACTTCCGGTCGAAAACGGTAGTGACATAGCGGACTTCGTCGTCATTCTAGATTGTTCCGGCAGTATGAATGATCGCTTGCTCGATGGAACCTCCAAGTGGCAAGCCGCACGCCAAGCCGCAATTGAGCTTATTAAATCGGTCCCCGAAGGCCGGAGCCTTTCCTTCATCGCCTATGGCCTCGATGCTCAACGTCAATGTTCCTCCGTCGATGTCATTCGGCCGCTAAGTCCTCTGACATCGACCGACAAAGCCAATCTAATGCTAACGATCGAACACTTTCAAGCGGTCGGCCATACACCGATCACTCGCTCGCTGCAACTGGCAAGTAAACAACTTGAAAATGCAAGTGGCATGTCCAGCGTCGTGCTGATTACCGACGGCATGGAGACTTGTCACGCCGACCCGGTTGCCGAGGCAGCCAAGCTTGTCGCCAGTTTCCAAAATCTGCAAGTCTCCGTACAGGTCATCGGTTTTTGCATGGGAGATCGGGAAGCGGCACAAGTCGCACAGATTGCCAAAGCGGGGCACGGCACGTACTACGATGCTAAGAACTCCAATGAGCTGATCGAAAGTGTTCGCAAAGTTCAAAAGAAGATCGTGACTCCACCTGTGGTCGAAACGGTAAACCTTGCCGCTCTTTCTCCCATCGAACGCCTGCTCGTTGAGCAACTAAACGACGGCGACATGGATGTACGGGAAGCGGCAGCTAAGGCAATTAAAGATCGGAACGTTGTGAGTGCGGTACCAGCCCTCGTTAAGTTGATCTCAAATGCTCCGTGGGGCGGTGGATTGTCAGGCGACAGCGATCGCAACGCGGCGATCGAAGCCGTCCTAGAGCTTGCTCCTGCCAAAGCTGACGCAGCAATTCGGGGTGCTCTTTGTTCCGATCAGTGGAAGATCCGCTACTGGGCCGCCTGTGCCATCGACAACCACCGAATTTCGGCCGCTGTACCGGCCGCCGAAGAGCGACTGCTAGCGATGCAAGAAAATGACATTTCAACGACGATAATTAACGGCAGCGATGAAGCGAATATGTTGTTCGAAGTTGTTCAAGAACTTGCACCAGATCGATTGGAAGTGCTCGTCGTCAAACTGATGAAAAGCCCAGTACGAAGTGTTCGGGCTTGGGCAACCAGCAAATTAAGCGAAGTTAAGTAGATGGTTTCGTGAGAAACCGGATGTGGGGGACACATGTGTGTGTCCTGTGTGTCCCCATTCCTTTCGTTGCAGCGGGATGTCATTGGGATTGCTGCGTCGATGATTGCGATGCAGGGGCTGACGATAGTTGTGTTTCAAGTCATGCATATCGGCAACGCATTAGCGTTGTTTCCAGCTCGGTAGTTTGGTGAGCGTCTACTTGGGCCATCGACTGTTTGGCGACGTCGACAGTTGGCGTCGCGCGATCGCCGCGTCGATCGTGGTTCTCGGCGCGTCGATCATCGTGTTGGCTGGCTAAACCGCCTGTCGCTTTACTAGGACGCGGTGGCTCGGCAGGCTGAGGGCTGATCAGCAGCGAAGCTCGACACTGATTTTAAGTATCCCGCTCGAAAACCTTGGCGATATCGATCGGGTTAATGCTAGATGGACAGATGGACGAAATCTTGGAGAAGTACTTGACAATCCGCCCCCCCCCCCAGCGTACAATAAACTCCCGAGCGTGTTACCAGTTATTCAGTTGAATGGAACGGGGATTTATTGCATGCGAGCAAGTTTGGCAATCGCGATCATTCTATCCTTCACCCCTGAACTGTTTGCGCAGGGAGGTCCGACAGAAGTTGAAGATGACGATTCAGTAGTTACAGCAGGATTTACATTATCCGCGCAAGCATCTCGCGTTCATCTACCAATCGGACACGAAGTAACCTTCAGCGCGATTACCGATAGCACAACTCCCCTTGCATACAGCTGGAGCGCAGCATGCGGCGGTAAGAACCCATGGAGAACTGCTGTCGATTGGAACGTGCCGACGATCGTCGATTGTATTGGTGTACCTGGTAAGCAAACCTACCGTGTCACTGCAAATGGAAAAACGGCAGACGCATTCGTTGAATGGCATAAACCGAACGAAGTATTTCTTTCCGTTGGGCCACCTCTACAACCTGTCGTTTACAATAGTAATGGTTCCTTCCGTGTTGATCAGATATTCACGCTTGAGTTGTGTTGGAATCAAGAGCCCATTGGTCCTTGCGCAATGGTATGCGCTCAAGAGAATATTCAAATGACTTCATATCACGCAACCTTTGATGTCCTCGCAGCGAGAATAACAAAAGCCTTCGCTAACGATTTTTGGTGGCCTAACTGTGGCGAAAACACTGTCGAAGGTTTTGCCAGTTTTCCCGGTCTTGTAACTTGGAATTTCAAAAGCCCTCGCCTCTATGACAGGCAAGCCCACTGGGGTGACTCGCAATTTTGGGCGAACGTTCAGATGATAGATGCAGGAACGGTGGTTGCAAGTAAGACGCACACATATCGATTCACCGGAAACTCTTGCTCATCGGCTCCATGGCTCGAAAAACAGTCACTGGTCTTTGACTTGGTTATCGAGTCGCGGTGGGCAGCAGGTCAAGGATGGCTAAAAGTTCCGGTCTGGCGACGATCAACCCCATAGTTAGGAATTGGTTACCATGCTTCGAACGCTTACCTCGCTTCTTATTGTTCTGATCTGCTGCGGTACATTAGTATTCGTTTACTTGACACTCGCGAAGCGATCAGAGGTTGTTGCTTTGCAGGGACTGGACAAACCTACCGTTGTCGTCGCAGCCCAGGCGGGTTCACCGAATGAGCCTATGGCTTCGGATGAGGAAATATTTGGCCCCAACGCTGCCAAGTATCGGTTGAAGTTCGATGAGAACCCGCCCATTGCTCAGGTTGAAGCAGATAGCGCGCTAGCGACCTACTATCGATTCGGCAAGTACCGAGAGTTCAATCACCCCAACCGCGATTTCTTCCGCGGCATCAATAAAATTGGTGTTCACGATGATTTTATTGCTTCGTTTGGCGAGCGTCGCGAAGATTTCGATTTTATACTGAGCGATATCGAAAATCGAGAAGACTTCTTGCGCGCGTCGGGACACGCTTTTCGTTTTCAAGATCGCAATTGGAACATTTTGATTCGGACGGCCTTTCCCTTTGATGGCG
The DNA here is from genome assembly GCA_031412515.1 of Planctomycetia bacterium. Lineage (GTDB taxonomy): Bacteria > Planctomycetota > Planctomycetia > Pirellulales > Pirellulaceae > Aureliella. Next base: position 11,169 of record JANODD010000115.1, read on the forward strand.
GAGTGCGAGTGCTCGCAAGCTGTACAGTTGGCGTGGATTATGTAATACAAAGCTCGCCATTTTCCGACGAGAATGAGAATTATGATGGTGGGCCGGTTTACGAATTGTGGGCACTTCGGAGCGACGGTAGCCCACCAGAACTATTGGAGCGCACGTTGATACTTGTAGGGGATGGGAAAACAAAGGCCGAGCGCGAGGCGCGGTAATGCAATTAAGTTGTGTAAGAGCTAACAATGCTTCGAGCGCTTACCTCGTTTCTTGTTGATCTGATCTGCTGCGGTACGTTAATATTCGTTTACTTGTCACTCGCGAAGCGATCAGAGGTTGTTGCTGTGCAGGGACAGGACAAACCTACCGTTGTCGCCGCAGCCCAGGCGGATTCACCGAATGAGCCTAGCGACCGGGACTCATTCCTGGGGGACTCCTGGGGACACACATGACACATGCTTATTCCAACTTGCCAGCTGACCAGAGTATGCCTTTAACCAGAGCCTGCCTGAAGGCTTTATCGGCGAAGGTTTCGTTGCTGTGGCCGTAGGTGGTTCCAAAGACCCGAGCTTTGCCGTACTGATTCGTCCAGAAGACTGCGTGCGAGCCACCATCCTTTTCGCTGACCGACGTGGCTAACACTTTGGCTTGAGGCCAAACGGTTTCGATGATGTACAACTCGTCTTTGGGAGTCACCCAGTTTTTTGGGAAGTCCTTCATGATCGGATGCTCGGCGGCGACGACTTTGACTGGATAGTTCGATTGATGATCGTGGCGGCGACTTGTTACTCCCAAGAACTCGCGCCAGTCATCGATCTTGCCCGCGCGATAGGTGTGCATGGCACAGTGAATCACCACCGCATTTGCTCCGTCTTTGTGAGCTTTCGTGATCTTGCGAATGTACTCTTCGCTGGTCGTGTCCGCAAAACACTCGTTGTGAATCACGACATCGTAACCCTTCGCCCAGTCCGGGTTGTTGTACATTTCAAGCTCAGCTTTGGTGCCATTGCCGCCCTCTTTGACCACTTTCCATTCCACTTCAACGTTGTGCTCTTTGAACGCCGCTTGCATCTGGTCGGTTTGGTAGTCGTAATCATGACAACAACCACCCGTGATCAGCAGGATCTTGACTGGTTCGGCGGCGTGAGTGAACTGGGGTGTGTAACTGGCAAGCAGCGCCAGAGCGAGCATGCACACGAGTTTGGCTAATGGACGGCGGTAAAGATTTTTCACTGTTGAACTCCGGAGTTGAGGGTAGCGTGTCAACTGTCGATACGGAAGGACCAACTGAACAAAATCGCCATCGCGACTTTCTGTTATGGTCGTAGGAGATTGCAATAGAAAACGCACGAACAAGTTATGAAAAGCGTGGCGTAAAGTACGACATCATCATGCAGAATCATAGCTCGACGTAGTTTATAGTGCAAATTAAGTGGCTCCTAAGTGGGGCGCTCCTGCCGGGTGCGACCCACTATAAGAACTCATCGCATCAATGTCGTAGGGCAATCTGACGCCTATCGAGGCGGACGCTTTTTGCCGGGAGATTTAGGTTTGGCGTGCGCAAATCCATAGGACTTGCGAGCGTCGGTTTTTACCTTTTTTACTTTGCCGCTGATCGAACGCTTGCGACGTGGAGCTTCGGTTTGGCCTTCGCTCGAACGACTTTCGCTGGACCGACTCTCACTAGATCGACTCTCGCTGGACCGCCCTTCAGTGGCCGGTCCATTGCCGGCATACGATGTGGCAACTTTCTTAGTACCACGGAAGTCGCCCCTTGACTGGCCTCTTGACTGGCCCCTTGATTGTCCCTGCGATGTACCCTGTCCGCGCGATGATCCATTGCGAGGGGCACGAACACGAGGGTTTTTGACGCCGCGAGCACTACCACGCTCGGCACCGTCGGAATGATAAGGCTGATCGCGGTCGATCGGAATCGATTGACCAATCTGCTTTTCAATGTCGCGCAAGCTTGGTACTTCGTCGACATCGCAGAACGAAATGCTCTCGCCCGTTTCACCAGCTCGAGCTGTGCGGCCGATGCGGTGCACATAGCTCTCTGGATCAGTCGGTATTTCGTAGTTGATCACGTGTGAGATCGCGTCGACGTCGATACCGCGAGCCGCAACGTCGGTCGCTACCAGCACTCGCAGCTTGCCGTTCTTCAGCTCACCCAGCACTCGCTGTCGAGCGCCTTGGGATTTGTTGCCGTGGATCGCGTCGATGGCTAGTCCCGAACCGCGGAGCTGCTTGCACAACCGATCGGCACCATGCTTTGTCCGAGTGAAAACCAGTACTTTGCTGAGCGCGTTTTCTTCAAGCAATTTTTCGAGCAGATAACGTTTGTCGTCTTTGGCAACAAACATAACTCGTTGAGTTACGCGCTGAGCCGTGGTGGCCGGTGGCGTGACCATCACACTTACGTGCTCGTGCAGCAACTGACCGGCCAATTCCTCGATCGGTGGTGGCATTGTTGCCGACAGAAAGATCGACTGTCGTTTCTTCGGCAGCGCGCGAACGATGCGTTTGAGACTGGGCATGAAGCCCATGTCGAGCATCCGATCGGCTTCGTCGAGCACAAAGTAGCTCAGTCGATCGAGGTAGATCTGTCCTTGTTCCATCAAATCCAGCAGACGTCCAGGTGTTGCCACCAAAACGTGAACTCCGCGTTTCATCGCATTGACTTGCGCCGCTTGGCCGACACCGCCAAAAACCGATGTGCAGCGCAGTTTCAGACCCTTGCCATAGGTATCGAAACTCTCTGTGATCTGAACGGCCAGTTCGCGGGTGGGGGCTAGAATTAGAGCGCGAGGGTAATGCGGTGTGGCCTTTTGCGGAGTGGCCGCCAGCAACTGCAAAATCGGAATCGCAAACGCAGCTGTTTTGCCCGTACCGGTTTGGGCACAACCCAGGAAATCGCGACCTTCCAAAAGAGGTGGAATCGCAGCAAGCTGAATCGGGGTCGGGATCGTATACCCCTCCTCACGAATGGCTGCTTGGATAGTTTCAATAATAGGAAGGTCAGCGAACGATTTTGCCATAAGGACTTTTCCAAATCCTCAGGCACGTCATTCCGCTGCAAGGGATCCAACTAAAAGGTTTGTTTCAAAGACGCCTCCAGGATAACCCACGTTATGCATATCGATAAGGGCAAAAACCCGACAAATCTGGCTGCAATCTTGATAACTAACGCCTTTCCTCCCAAAATCCGGCGTATTAGCGACTAAGTTTGGAACATCCCTGCTACAATCGCCTCGCGCGTTACTTTTGCAGTTGCTACATCACTTTACGCACGTTCTTCTTAATGAAATCGTGGTTCTTCCCAATCCTAGACTTAAAAAACCAGCCAGCAATAAACTCAAACTGGACGGTTAGTGAGTGCAATGTCTTCGCTAAGTAACACATCAGATTCATTTTCAAAAAGATAAAGTGCTAAACACTACATCGAACGGGTGGACGGATGCAGAGAGAAATGCGAGGCAGTTGTTTGAGTTTCGAAAAGCACGCGGCTCATCAACAAAGTATCGTAGTCAATGTAGTGCTTGACGATCTGGAGTTTTTCAAACTGAAAAATGTGGGTACAGTTCAGTTGAAACAAATGACCCTTGCTACTCGCAAATTGGCTGAAGCATTGCAGAGCTACTGCGAGCGGGCTGTCAATAACCAATTGATCGCAACCTCGGCCCGGAAGACTGGTAAGAAAGCTCCAGGCAACATTACACACACTCGCAATCGCGACGTGCCCTTGATGTCGTCCTGAAAATGGCATGAACGGTTCACCCGGTAAGACCACTACGGCATCAGCATGGTAGCAAAGCAATAATCGCTGCATATCGCGACGAAGCCATGCAAATTGCCAGCGTCTAACCGTCGAGCGACAACTCGTCCTGACTGCCGCAGTAGATTCAGCCAAAACCTCGCATAGCTCTAGGCCTAGCGCAGCGGCGATCCTTCCGAGTGTCGCGACATCTAGTCGAGTATTTGATTCGCTCTTGCGAACTGTTTTTACATCGACATCGGCTAATACAGCTACCTGCTCTTGCGTAAGACCAAGCGATTTCCGAGCACTCAAGAGGCGTTTAAAATTGGGCAATATGCCGCGGGTTCGCTCTGCGTTTCCATGGTTTCTATAGTCGCGTGACAGGGTATTCTCATGGACCGACATAAAAAATACGTCAATAATAAAACCTATAAATTGGAGCGGCCTCTATAGAAGGATGCGAGTGAAATGGCAGACTGCGGTCTAAAAAAATGAAGATTGTGGCAAATATTTACTGCCTCAACTTTGCCTCAACCTCGGGCCATCGGATTAATGAGCGAAAATCACGAATTATCGCTGGATCATTTTCATAGAGTACGCGGTATCCCGATGACAATGCCTCATCCAATAGACTCAATGCATCGAATTCAAATTCGTGACGGACTTCTTCGTCGCCTACCAGAGCGGAAGCACGAGCGTAAATGCGGGCGAAGTCAAAGAGCTGCTCGCTGGCAAGCTGGTCGTTAGCTCGCAGTGCAGCAACAATTTGAACCGCTTCCAGCGGTGAACCTTCAGCCAAAGCCAAACGTGCATTGAGGAATGGGCGTTTTGATTCCGTTTCCATGCTCACTGCCGCTTTCCAGTCGCTGATCGCTTCCTCTTTGCTACCAAGTTGTTCATAGACTAACGCACGCCGGGAATATACGTTGCGCAATGTACTACGGCATTCGGGCAGTGGATTGCGCTTAAAAATCGGCTCGAGAATCTTCGTAGCAGAGTGGTAATACCGAAGGGCCTCATCGATCTCCGCATGCACATTCAGGTGCTTTCCAAGATTGCCATAATTGATTCCCAAGCGGATGTTATTCTTCTGAAAATCTGGTTGCGCTGTGGCAAGCAAATCGCGAGTGACAATAGCCTCTCTTAAGGATTGTTCTGCTAACTGAGGTTCGCCGGTATCGGTAAAGAGCAGATATCGAACGTTCAATGCACTAGCCAAGTCTTCCTTACATAGCCACTCACTGGAAGGATCTGCGACTGGGGCTCGCAGGATGTCAATGGCTTCATTGACCAGTTCCAAACCTCTTCGGTGTTCCTGCATGACTCGCAGAACAAAAGCTTGGCTTATACAGCTCCGCGCCAGTTTACGCGAATAGGCTATTGAGTGGCTTTGGTCGACAAGTTGCCTCAGTTGAGAAATGGCGACCTCGTATGCGGAAAATGAATCGTCAAGCAGCGGTGGCGATAGGCTGTCGAACATGGCACCCTGCACGTGACAAATCATCGCTAGATCTTCTTGTAATTCCAGCTGCTGAGGTGATATTCTCAACAACTCTTCCACTAACTCGCGAGCCCTCTTAAGTGGCCCATAAGCTCCCTCGCAATCGCTATTGATCACTCGCATCTGACCGATTCGCCGCAAGCTCTTCGCACATGCGGCAACGACCTCCGGTGATTGCCGTCCATCGGTCAGCAGTTGGTCATACTGCACCTGCATGCGCTCCATCAAGTCGCAGCGTGCGGGAGACAGTTCATCAGGTCGCAGTTCTAACCATGGATCAACTACATTGAGCGACCACTCGTCGAGAATGCGGCGAGTCCGCTCGCGTGATACTTCCGCTACGTTACGAGCGGATCGTTCGGATTGCCAGAGCCTCTGGTACTCGAACAACCCAATCGCTGCGATAAATGCAAATAGCAAAGACGCAATCGCTAATTTCCTCCAAAGCTGCCTACGCTGCTTCTCGCGTTCCATTCCGTACAAGTAATCGTCGAGGCTCGCCGCTAACTCAATAGCATCCGCGGGCCGCTGCGTAGGATCGAGTGATACGCACCGTGTAGCAATTCGCGATAATCTCGGGTCAACGCCAAGAGTTTTGAACTGTAAATGCAAACTTGATGTGCAGTCAGCTACATTTGGGATTCGAAAGCAGTGGGGCAAGGTTCCCGTAAGAAGTGCGCTGAGAATCACGCCGAGAGAAAACACATCTGAGCGGCCGTCGAGTTCACCGGAGCCAGCGGCTTGCTGTGGTGACATATAACCCGGCGTACCACAAATGGCATGAATGCACTTAACTGCGTGCTCACTCTTACGGTTTATTTCTCTTGCCAAGCCCCAGTCCATGACTTGAACTTCACCCTGCAAGCCGATCATGATGTTTTCAGGTTTCAGGTCACAATGGATGATGCCTTGCCGATGAGCGAACGCGACACCTTGGCATACCTTCGAGAAAATGATTAATAGCTCGGTCCGTTCCTTCACCGCACTTAGGCCACGACGTAGACGCTGTGCCAAGGACTCACCCTGTATCAGCTTCATCACGTAGTAGCATCGGCCGTCGGATGTAACGCCTTGTTGATACACGGGTACGAGATTGGGATGTGCCAGTCGAGCGGTCAACTGAGCTTCGTGCTGAAAATCGGCAGTTGCCTGCGGAAGGTTTCTTGCCGAGACCTTCATCACCTTTATAGCTACGGGACGATCGAGTCGCTCATCAGTCGCATGCCAAACTATCCCCATACCACCGGCTGCAATCTGCTCCAAAAAAACGTAACCTGGTATGCACGGCACTTCGCTGTCACTCTGCGCAAGGAAACATTGCAAAGCCCTATCGAATCGGTCAATATCGGAAAGAAAGCTCAAACAATCTCGAAGAGTTTGAGCGTTCTCAGGACCTGGAAAAACAGATTCACAATACGCACTTAATGGAGTGCATTCGCGCGACTGATCGCGCATCTCCAACCATTGCAGACCGATATCTTTAAAGCGATCTATCAACGTTGCCACCTCAATTCCAAGGATAACACTCGCGGTTTCTTTCCTTTGACCACTCGGCTGCCAACTCCAAGCGGATGAGTCGCCAATGGTAGCGGACTGCATCAAGTGTGATGCCAAGCAACTCGGAAATTTCGTTAAATGACAGCTCGGTGTAGAACCTCAGCATGAGTAATTCGCGATCCAAGGGGGATAACTTTTCACTAACTTTTTCGATCAACTGATGCAAGTCAGAAAGCTCGGCCAACTTGGCTGGGTCGTGTGAATCGCTCGTCAACGTCGTGCAAGTATGATTGACGATATCCATGCTGGTTGTAGATACTACATTCTTTTGCACGCGTGCCAAGTCGATCAAAACTTGTCGCGTAATCTTGGCTGATAAGTTCCAGAAGTGAAGAGCCGATTGTGGACGATGGCCGGCCTCGAGTGCTCGATTTAGTTTCTCAAGCACCAACGATTCTGTGTTGTCCGATTGTCCACTCAGTCGCGGAAAACCTATACGCAAACGTTGAATCAATTGACGCAGACGGTTGAGTGCAACGGAAAGCAGCAGATTTCTGCCACTCTCGAAGTCAGACTGCAATGTGTCCAGCGCGATACGAATATGCGTCGTGTCTTGTGTGTCCATAGCCGCGATTATAGCGTGCAATTGCCCGATGCAAAAAAGTATTCGTTAAGTTCCCGCTAACTTCCCTGGAAGGTTCAGTTGGTAAGTTTAGAATCAACCCATTGTCTACCCTGAAGCTTAAGTTCGAGGTCCATAATGCGACGATTTGCCTTGCCACTCGTTTTAATATGTTACATATTAATCAGTAGTTGTCTTCATGCAGGAATTGTTGTTCCGGGAAGTGTCGTCGAAGGCAAGTCCATCGCGGGTTGGACAGGAGATTGGTGGAACTGGGCCGTAAAAGAGGGCTTTGCTACCAATCCCATGGTTGACACCACGGGTGCCTTTGCGAATCTAAATCAGACGGACCCGATATTTTTCATTGCGGGCAATTTGGGGGACAACGCTCCCTATGTTCGCAACTTCACCGTTCCTACTAACAAATACCTTTTAGTACCGATTGTGAACTACGTGTTTTGGGCGCCCGAAGACGGAGCGGACGAAGCGGCCATTCGGCAAATTGCGAAATTAAATGTGGACACCATCAATGCGTTGACGTTTGAATTCGACGGTGCACCCTTAGCCAATCCCTTTAATCATCGCGAAGCATCGCCTGCAGGTGGCTTTCAATTAAATTTCGGGGCACTGCTCGGTGACATCGGCCTCTCCGATATGACAAGGCTAGCTGTTTCGGACGGTTACTGGGTAATGCTCGAGCCCTTGAGTGCAGGCAACCACACGATTCGCACCAGTGCAAATCAACCAGGGCAATTTACAACAGACTTGACACTAAACATTACCGCTGTCCCTGAACCTTCGACGTTTGCTCTGGTTGTCGGCGGTTTTGCGGTGTGTGCCCTTCGACGCGTGCCACTGGCTCGGCTAATGAAACGAAGTCGGTAACTGATGCATTCGTTTAGCCCATCAACACCATAAACCTTGGCACAAATGATCAAAGTAAAGCATTTGGACTGAGGTGATTTCACCTCGCCCACAAATCCCGGATGAACTTCGATTTAGAGAAAATAGACTCATGAAATTCGCTTATCTTATCACGGGGCTCATTGTCCACTATTCCCTTTTGTCAGCGGAAGTACGCGGTGACTTAATCTTTTACGGGCCTTCTGCTTACCTATCACCCGCTGATATACCGGCCGGATTCTACTCAAGCGCTCCAACCATCGAGACGCTTGAGGACGCTTCGCTAAGCTTTGGAATCACGGCAACAGGTGGATTGATTTTAGGCCCTGGCCTGTTCACTGATTCCGTCGACATTGATGATGGTGTCATTAACAACTTAGGATCTGGGCACTCGTATTTTTCGTCCAACGGCAGTGATGGTGTAACTTTCACTTTCAATCACGCACAGTTGCCAACGGCAGCGGGATTGGTTTGGACGGATGGCTTGGGAAATGTAACGTTCGAAGCATTTGGGGCTGGAATGGTGTCTTTGGGAATACTTGGGCCGCTTTCCCTTGCGGAGGGGAATCACCGTGGTTCAACTGCGGAGGATCGATTCTTTGGTGTGCAATACAACGGTGGAATCATGGCGATCAAGATTTCAGATTCAGGTGGAGGAATTGAAGTTGACCATATCCAGTTTGGAAGCGCGGTCGCAGTACCAGAGCCAGCGACGATGCTCCTTGTTTGTGCCGGAATGTTTTTCTTATATGTTAAACGATTCCGAAACGGTATCGGATTACATTGTGAACGTTGGCGTTTTGCGGCCTGCCAGCGGCGTAATTCGACTGTGCAGAACTCCTCCAAACAGAACCGCTGCTTAGAGCGGCGCGGTAAAAAGCGATTAGAGCATCCCTTTCAATGACAGCTTCGAAGCTCTCGCGGATGAAAGTCGTTGGTATTTTGAGATTTGGAGCTATTCTGGAAGTAGATACAATTCCCGGCGGCTTGGACCAAAGTGTTCCAGTGGCTCTCCGGGCGCTTTTTCTATCTTACCCATCGCTCGGGTGAACTACTTCTAAAGTAATTGAAGAAAACTAAAAAGTGTCACGTTCGAGAAATTCTCGATTACGAAGTACAACCAAGGAATTAGACCAAAGAAGAACAGAGAAGGTGGCTGAAGCCAACCCGTTGGCTTTTGCTCAATTAAATCCGTTGGTCGCACTTTCCTCCCAAATCCGGCGTGTTAGCGCCTAAGTTTAGAATTTCCTGCCGCTAGTTGCTGTATGTCTAACGAAAAGACTCTGCCTTCTGAGCCCAGAGTTTTCGATTGACTTCGTCTCCTTCGGACTCGAAAAGTTTCTCCAGCGTGTTGGCAAAGTAGTAAGTTGACTTTTTGAAAAGCGGATTAACAGCTCCAGCCTGAAGTTTTTCAACCGAATCGAGTAGTTGCTCGCGAGCATTGGCTGAACCGCCAATGGACAAGGCAATTTCTGCTTTGGTACCTTGAAGCACGACAAGAGGTCCTTCAGAAAGTGTGGAAAATTCAGGCATTTTCTCCAATTCCCCGACCATCGCCACGGCTTCTTCCTTGCGATCCAGCCTTACTAGAGCGAACGCTAATAAGACTCTTAGTACTTGTTGATTAATACCCGATCGCTCGGCCCAATCCGCTCGCAACATTCTCTGCGCTAGGCTTACTGCTTCCGAGTATTTTTCCGTTGACATATACGTCAGCATCAATACAGCTCGAACCTGTCGACCTCCGTCAGAATCTTCAGTTCCCATTTTCACTATTTGCGCATCGCTCTCCTCGGCGAGCGAGACGGCTTCTTCCCACTTGTTGAGTGGGACCAAACGCGCTATCAGCGAGTTCCGGGCAGTAAGAACATCGGGATGGTCCTTGGCCATTTTTTTCATAAAGCCCAAATAGGCCCGTCGAGCTAAGTTTTCGGCTTCGTTTGGGTCACTTACATACTCACTCAGGTTTTGAATCATCAGGAGTGTTTTGGTATGTGTTGGTCCAAGGTGCCGATCTGCTTCCTCAATTGCGTCCCTTAATATTTGTATTCCCTCATTGCTGCGACCGGTCGAAACAAAGACTTGGACTAAATTTGCAAGACACTGAAGTGCGTCCTTGTTGCCTTCGGGGAAGTGCTGCTCGTACTTCGCGTAAGTCGCAGTGAATAGTTCTTCTGCATCTTTCGGTCGGTCGGAATGCAGGTACATGAGGGCTAGATTATTCTGCGTGCTGAGCACGTCTGGATTGGTTTCTCCCAAAGCACTGCTCAGCAGCGGGGCAGTTGTTTCAAGCAGTTGAACCGCTTCCGCTAGTTTTCCGTTGTACCAATAGGCCGTCGCCAGATGAGAGCTAGTCAGTAGGGACTCTGGTGCCGAGTTTGGAAATTCTTCATCGCAAATCCGCTTCATCTGCTCTCCAACACGCTCGGCGTCCTTAGTGAGGTTCAGGTTGAGATAGGCTTCGAGAATTGCGGACGCGAAATGAATCTTTTGTTTAGGCGGAAGAGATTTGTCAGCAAACAGTTTCTGTTCGGCCGGGCGCAAGCACTCGGCAACGGTAACCTCCCCCCCACCTATATCGGGATCGACACTTTGAAATGCGCTGGTGAGATACGCTGTAGTTGCTTGGGCATTGCTCTGAGCTTCTTCGGCAGCTTTCTGCAACTCTCTCGCCACTTCTCGTGAGTGCAAGGCATCTAGTGCAAACCAGGAAATGCCAATAACTGCCGTCAATAACAACCCAAAAATGGAAACCAACGAAGTAACCAGCCCTAGATTCTTACGAGCAAATTTCTGGAACCTGTAACCGAGGCTTGGCGGACGCGCCTGAACGGGGTCCCCGTTGAGGTAGCGTTTGATATCTTCCGCCAAATCGCTGGCGGTTCCGTAGCGGCGCGAGCGATCCTTTTCAATGGCTTTCATCACGATCCAGTCCAGTTCACCGCGGAGGATCGACTGCAATCGCTGTGGTTCGATACGACGTTGCTGACTTATTCCGCTCGCCACTTTCTGACTGACGCTGCTAAGACGCGCGCTAGGACGCTGTGGATCCACTTCACGAATGGTCTGCAGCACTTTCAGAATTGCCTCGTGGCGCACCAGCTCGATATCAATGGGAGTGGTACCTGTGAGCAATTCGTAGAGCATGATTCCAAGCGAATAGATGTCCGTGCGAGTGTCGATATCGAGTGCATTCAGTTCGGCTTGTTCGGGACTCATGTATTGCAACGTCCCGACCACTTGTCCAAACTCTGTGAACATGGTCTTGTCGGTCAATCGCGATTGATGCTGCAATGCTTTGGCAAGGCCGAAGTCAATCACTTTGGGAACCGCCTTGCCCTCGTATTGAGCAACCAGAACATTCGTGGGCTTGATATCGCGATGAATCACTCCCTTTTGGTGAGCGTGCTGAACAGCCTGGCACACGGGGATAAAAAGTGACAGGCGATCTTTGAGAGTCAGCTGGTTCTTGTCACAGTACTGGTTGAGTGGCACACCTTGTACAAGCTCCATTACAAAGTAGGGCTGACCTGTTGCGGTAGTACCAACATCCAGTACTCTCGCGATATTGGGATGGTCCATCATCGACAGAGCTTGGCGTTCGGCATCAAAGCGAGCGATCACTTTATGGTCGTCGATCCCAGCTTTGATGAGTTTTAGCGCGACGCGTCGCCTGATCGGTTTCTCCTGTTCGGCCATCCAGACAGTCCCCATACCTCCTTCGCCAACCTGTTGAAGCAGTTTATAGGGACCGATACGATCAGATGACTGAAATTGTTTGAATAAGAGTTCCTCGTTCGGTTTGGGAGGATCGAAGATCAAAGTCGCTAAAGATTGAAAGACTTCGTCATCAGCGGAAGCATATGAATGCAGTTCTTTTAATAGCTCGCGAGCGTTGGGAATCTTTGCAAGAGATTCAGCGAAGTTGTTGGCATGGGAATTGATATGATTTGACATCAGCCGTTGAAGAACCTCAGCATCGCTAGGATTGAGCAAATGCAGTTCGGTTAGATGCTGAACGATAGACTTGGACTTATCTTCAAGCCATGCGGTGAATGCCAATGCGATATTGTCGCGATTCACGAGGCCATTTTGAAGTGCAAACAAAGCAAACAAAAATGGTTCGTGTGCATCCATTGAAGGCTCAACAAAAGACTAGAGTTCGGGTGCCGGGACCTAAATCGCTCCAATTGTGGCTTTAGTCTAGACCTTCGTCGATAGCCCTATATAACAACTAGAATTGTTTCCGTTCAAAGCATCGTTTATTGAATGATCGACTTGGAACTAGGTTTTCGCATTGTGTACCGCGACTGATCGGCCAACGATCGAGGATCAAACGGATAGTAGCTGCTCAATCTGGCCGGTGAGGCTATCCTGTGGTCAACTTGGTGACGTTCTGCTGCAACCGGGGATTCTGCTGAATGACTGGTACTGTATGGCATAGCTTCCCATTTGTCGGAACTAGATTTTGTCTCGGCGAATGGGGCCGATTTGAACACTTTCGCAACCAAAGCACCACCTGATTTTTCGTTCAGTCGTTGTTTGCGAACGGTGCCCCCAACCTTGCGAGACCGTGTCGTAGACAATTCGGTGTACCTTTTCTTGATATACAACCGAGCGAGGAGATAGGTTTCGTATTGTTCGGCATCGACGGTCTGCTCGACGAACAGTTCGGCACCGCGCGTATCGGCGGTTGTGGCCATGGCAGATCCCTTAACGTCTTCCACAAAGCCCACTACGAGTCCAGTCCACCAAGCAATGGCCGAAGTGGTTTCGCTAAATCGCGGATCGTCGGTGCGTTCCGCAGCCTGACTGTGCCAGCGGAGCGTATCGCGACAGTAAGATAAGGCCGCTGCATAATCTCCCTTGTCGCAAAGCGTATGTGTCATCAGAACCAGTGGCACCATGTAGGGTACCCGCAGCTGCTTGGCGTCTTTTAGCGATTTATCGCACATCTGCTTAGAAAATTGTTGGTCACCTTTTTCCCAGGCAGTGAGTGCCAATGAAAAAGGCGCACGCGGGTCGTGAATTCGAGTGCCGAGCTGAAACGAATACTCTTGGTTGGGCTTGGAACGCGTCGCGGTGGAGATCTCCCAAAATTCCTTTTCGATCCACTTATACTGCGCCAACCCCAGTTCAGGATTTCCATTGTGCTGCCATTCAAATGCGGGGAACGTAGGCCAGTAGTTCACTTCCTCGATTTCGCTTGGAGACTCGGTGGGTTCTTCCGAAGATTCAGCCTCATTGTATTGAATCTCATTAGCCGCGATCGATGGCGGTTCTTCGGTGGAAATGTCCTCGACCAGAATGCTCGTTCGAACGGAAGCCGGCAGCACTTTCTCAAGTGCAACGTCCTGGATAACAGGAGTTTCGACTTCGACCGGTTCTTCTATTGTTAATTCCTGGTTCGCCAAAAGGTCAACATCGGGCAGCAACGAAGGACCAAGTTGGCTATCTAGTTGTTCTCCCGTTGCATTTACCTTAGCCGTATCCGGGTTGAGCAGCAGTAGTGTAGTAGCTAGCGAGCATACGCAGCAGAGCGCCAACGACATGGTCTTGGAGCGAGCTAATGGATGCGTTAGCAGTTTAGGGTCGTGCATTAGATCGCGCCAGCTAATCGATTCGCGTGCGTCGTACTCTGCGTGCAGGGATGGTGGCGTACCAAGTATCTCGACACCATACTGCGCAGGGTCTACATTCTCGGTTGGAAGTTCGATCGCTGCCCCCGTGCGAATCGGGACATGCTGTAAGGCGGTCAAGCATTGGCGGGCGTCCGTCCAGCGTTCGTTTTGTTGTTTGGACGTCATGCGGGTAAGTAGAGCTTTCAGATCTTCAGGTACTCCAGCTACCAACGCTTTTAGATTTGGCAGGTGCTCGCTAGGCGATGCATGCCACAATAACCAACCCTTGGCGGAGTCGGACTCGGCTTCGATGGCTGGATTAACGCGAGCGGCCAACGACTTGCCACATAGCAACTCCAAGGCCACGAAACCCATGGCATAGATATCGGCCCCAAGTCCCGGTGGACCAAAGTACTGTCGATTAAGCAGTTCTGGAGCCACGTGACGCGTGTGACGACCGGGACGAAAAGAGGTAGAAACACCGGTCATGCCCGGCGAGACGGCCAGTTTGACCCCTCCATTATCATCCACTAATAAATGCGATAGCTCAACGCGTCCGTGTGCCATGCCCTGATCGTGCAGCCACGCAAGCCCTGACAAGGCATCGCGAAGTATCTCGCGCACCGAATCCGGATCTCGCGGGCGCTGCTGGGCCAATTGCGATAAGTCGTGCTTCATTCTTTCGAGGACGATGGCACCGCTGTCGGCATCGTAGTCCAAAATCTTCACTAGATTGCTGGCGTTGCTACGTGCAAACAGCTCAGCCTCTTCGCGAAATAATCTCGCGTGCTCTGTGCTGCGCAGCAGGCTCCGAGCGATTCGCTTGACGACTACCCCGCGATTCAGCCGACTGTCGACAGCTTGGTAGATGGAGCATCGTTCACTTTGCGAAAGTGGCTCTCCCAATTCATATCGCGAGTCGAAAACTGACTGGCTTCGCGCTTCGTTAGCGGCCTCACTTGCCAGGATCTTTTCATCAACTGGGGAACCCGATTTTTTTGGTGCTAACAGTTGGCTATCGTACTCCTGACGTGACAGCTTGTTAGAAAGCACCTCAATCGCTTGGTTGATCAAGCGGCGCGCTTGATGGTACTGAGATTGGTTGAGTTCATGGCGACAGCTCTTCAGAAGTTCTAAACGAGACCGGTAAGCTTCTTTGAGCTGCCAGCGGGCAACAGCATTTGTTTTTAGTCCCAGGCGTTGATAGTAGTTTTGGTCGAGCAAGCAGGCTACGACGTCGATTTGCGTCATTACTGGGCAGTTCATTTTTCCTGGTTCCCTTGCGGATAATCGGATGGAGTGCCTGGCCCGTGGGCTGTCATCGAACAGGGCCAATGTCTTGAGATTCCCATTTCTGCAGGCAGTGGACAGTGTTTAGTTTCTTTGTCCCGAGCAGGATAAAATTGGAATCTCATGGCTAGACGGTTTATCGCTACTAGTCACGGGAGTATTCCATGCATCGGGAACAAGTCTACGAAGCCACTCTGGCCCATTTTCTAGCTCCAGTTCGGCATTTTTTGCTCGATTCGAATGTCAGCGAGGTAATGATCAACGGTCCAGATGAGGTATACGTAGAACGGGCGGGGTGTCTTTACCAGACCGAAGCTGGTTTTGGCAGCGAGCAATTGCTACTGGCTGCGGCTCGCAATATGGCGGAATTCGTTGGACGGCCACTGGACGCCGGTCACCCGGCCATGGACGGACGCTTGCCCGATGGGTCGCGCATTCATGTGATCATGCCTCCCATTAGCCGTCGAGGAATCTGCATTACCATACGCAAATTCCGTGAGGCAGCTTTTACATTGGATGAACTGGTCACCGCCGGATCGCTAGAACCGGCTTCAAGCGATTTATTGCGTCAGGCAATTTCAGATCACATGAACGTGGTGGTTGCCGGTGGGACGGGTACTGGCAAGACGTCGTTGCTGAACGCGATGTCGAGAGAAATCGAAAGCAGCGAGCGGGTTGTGGTGATCGAGGAAAGCAGCGAATTGAAATTGATCCAGCCGCACACGATCTACTTGGAGGCCAATCCCGAGGCCATGGATGGTCAAGCAGTTGTTTCACTGCGTGAGCTTTTCGTCAACGCGTTGCGGATGCGGCCCGACCGTATATTAATAGGGGAGGTCCGGCGAGGAGAAGCGTTAGAGATGATTCAGGCCATGCTGAGCGGCCATGCTGGTTCGCTGTCGACACTTCATGCCAGTTCTCCATCGGCAGCCGCAAGTCGGCTTGAGACCCTATGCCTGCTCAACGACGCACAGCTTCCCATCTACGTGGCTCGAGCTCAAGTTGCCGCCGCCATCGACTTGTTCGTACAGGTGACTCGCTTGGCTAGTGGTCAGCGTTGTGTTACCGCTATTTCAAAGCTCGAGGGTCTAAACGCTCAACAAGAATATGTGTGGTCGCCAGTCTATCAAAAGCAGTAAACGCAAGACTTTTGGACAAGCAAAGGCAACGCTGTGAAGTAGTTTGGCAAGCATCTGTAGTGGGTTTCGTGAGAAACCGGGCGCACCTGTGACCTTTCTACTGCATCCGGTTTCTCACGAAATCAGTTACATCCCCAAGCAAAATGCTTCACAGCGTTGCTGCAATAGGTGGCTCGCGGCGAACGCGAGGTTAAGTTTCGTCCTTTCATGAAAGATTTAGAAGATGTTCACCTCAATGAAAACGGTTGCGGCCCAATTTCATCGCGACGATGAGGGTATGGAATCGATCAAGTTCATCATGATCTTGGCTGTTGCAACGATGTTTTGTCTGGCTAGGGCCATCCAGGTGCTTCTAGAAGCGTACTGAACAGTAAACGCTACGGTGCGAGGCTACTTTTTGACACGTCTGTCCTCCCCCACGCGTTTGGTTGGGCGGGGGGCGGCCAACCCAACCCCGGGGGGGGGCGGGTTCAGGCGGT
>JANODD010000116.1:0-2706 GCA_031412515.1 Planctomycetia bacterium
CCGTTACCGCCTGGACACTCAACACCGTGCGTCTGTGGCGACGCGATCTACTTAACAACTTTTCAAGCTGAAGAGCAAGAACTGGCAACGGTCGCCTTAGATCGATTGACGGGCGCGATTCGATGGCGGCAAGTTGTGCCCACAAAGAACTTCGAACCGGTGCATGCAACCGGAAGCACAGCAACGTCCAGCCCAGCTTGTAACGGAAAGCAAGTCTTTGTCTTCTTCGGCAGCTATGGCATGCTGTCCTACGATGTGGATGGCAAACTGTTGTGGGAGAGAAGACTCGGCCCGTTTCAAGATGAGTTTGGAGCGGCGAGTTCTCCGATACTGGTCGATGATAAGGTGATTCTGAATGAGGACCACGACATCGATAGTTTTTTAATTGCCCTGGATCAGAAAAGCGGCGAGGTGGTTTGGAAAGCTGCTCGCAGCGAAGCGACTCGCAGCTACTCAACGCCTTTCGTACTTGAACGCGACGGCAGGAAGCAGATCTTGGTTGCAGGTTCGTTGCAGTTAGCCGCTTACGATCCAGCCAGTGGTGAGAAACTGTGGTGGTACAACGGTATTTCTCGCATCGTGGATTCGACACCTGTGATTCACAAGGGAATGATTTATGTCGCGACATGGACACCGGGCGGCGATCCAGGTGAACGGATTGCGATGGAGCCGTTCGGTGAAGCGCTAAGCAAATTCGATAAGAACGCCGACAAAATGATCTCGCAGGAAGAGTTGCCCAAAGACAGCCCTGTACTAGATCGTTTCTTTCGAATCGACTTGAATCAGAACAAGCAACTGGAGGAAGACGAATGGAAACGCCATGCTGTCGTCTTCGAGCGCGCCCAGAATGTTGCAGTTGCTCTCGAGCCCGGTTCCAGCGGAGCACTAACGCCTCAGTATGTCCGCTGGACTTATACGCGCGGTTTGCCGACAGTGCCGAGCTCAGTTGTCTTTGACGGTGTTTTGACCATGGTTAAGGACAGTGGCATCGTGACGATCTTGGACATCGCCGACGGCAAAATGCTGCATCAGATTCGGGCGGAAGGGCGGGGCAATTACTACGCTTCGCTTGTTGCCGGTGATGGAAAAGTTTATTTGACAAGTGAAAGTGGCGTGATAACGATTTTGGAGTCGGGGAAGTCGGGCAAAATACTCTCTTCTCACGACTTTGGCGAACGCATTATGGCTTCGCCGGTTATCTCAAAGGGTGTAATGTATATTCGTACCGAAGCAGGACTGTATGCTTACAGCAAGTCCTATTGAATGCTGCGTCCAGAGATCCGGCTGAAGATTCGATCGGACTCTATTCATACGTGAATGCGCGTCCAACCATTTTTTCCGATCCGAGTGGAATGATTTGTGAGGACGGAGAAATTCACACGATCGAGGTGAACTGGCTGTCTTGTGTTCCCATGTATATGTTATTGACAGGAGCAGACTTCCCGACGGCAGTCAAATGGTGCTTCGGCACTAGCAATCCTCCGCCTGGCAATCCCCCGCCCGGCAACCCTCCGCCTGGAAATCCGCCGCCAGGAGGACCTCGACCTGATTTTAATACTTGCGAAGAAAACTGTGCGTCACTTGGCTTTAACGAGAACAACTGCAAGTCGCTGTGCGGTTCACTTCGTTTAGCCGGTGGATGCGATAAGTTATGGGATAGGTGTGGAAAAATTAGGGTTAGTTCTCAACAGGCAGCTTGCCGTGCGCTCTATCTCGTTTTTTGCCCCGGGAAATAAGTGAGTGTGAAATTTTGAATGTACTTCCGTTAACTTGTAAGTGGGTTCAATCGCACGACTCGTATGGTATGCAGAAGGAAGTAGATTGAGTTCATCGAATTCAGACCTTTAAAAAATCGACAAACCTTGAAAGTGACGTTTTAAGTAATGTGCATTCGTTGGGATACGCTTTTCGTCGTAGTGTTCTCCTTGCTTATTGTGATCCTACAAAATGCGTCGACTCATGACGACACATTTGTTTCGGTTTCAAGTTCAGCAAATGAAGTGCAGATTGGGTATGGATGGCCCCTAAGTGCCGTTCAGGGAGCCATCGACAAAAATAGTCTTATGCAGTCAACGTTTCCGCCTCAGTTTTGGCGATCCACAACTAGTGTACGGTTTATTCCATCGGGTGCCGCTGTTGACACGCTGGTACTTATAGTGCTTTGCATGTCGAGCTACCGATTCTCTCTCTACCTGAGATCTCATGCTCAATTTAGGTTTACAATACAAGCGTTGTTCGGCATTCTCATGTTTGTCGCTTTGATCGTATTTGTCAGAGTCAGATCTTGGCGAGCGTTTTTATCGTTTGATCCGAATTATCCTCTGCTGGATGCAACCGATATGTTCTTTACCTACGTAGAAAATACCGCATGGTTCCTCGTATTTATAGCTTGTTTGTATGCGCCGGGTATACTTGTGACTATTCTTGTGGCGGGAAGGATGTTGTTCAAAAACGTAGTGACTGAGACAACCCCTTCGGAATCGGAAAAATAGTTTCCACGCAGTTGATTGTTATGGCATGCGATTGGCTAAGGGGCTTAATGGGCTAATTGATGGTCAGCGATGGACCATGAGCCCCGTTGATGACGCGATTGAGATCGCGATGATGCACTTGAGTGCTGCCTGAATGTGGTCGAAAGATTGGTTTTCCATCGCAATTTGACCGATGATGCAAACAGCGATGCCGACGCTTGTAAAAGCATCTTTC
>JANODD010000117.1:0-1639 GCA_031412515.1 Planctomycetia bacterium
GGCGCGTGACGTTCCACCCATCACCTGTCCACTACTTCTAACTTCTTCACTCTCTACTCATCGCTTCATCCAGATTCATCATCGTCAGACAAACCGCCGACAGCGCAGCATGCTTCACCACATCCAACTTACCATCTCTCGCCGCTTTTCCTGTCTCCACAAACGCCAACGCCGCACTTGGATCTTGACCGTAAAAACTCAATTGCTTCTGCAAAGCATTCTGCAAGTGACCAAGTTCTTTTTCAGTAGGTGCACGAATCAGGATCTGCCGAAAAGCAAACGTCAATTGCTCTTTAACGTCGGTTGAATGATGCATCGTATGCTCCGCTAAAACGCGAGCCGCTTCGACCCAAGTCGGATCGTTGAGAGTCGTCAAAGCATGCAACGGTGTGCTTGTCATCGAAGCTCTGACGCGGCACGTTTGACGATTTGAAGCGTCGAACATATTAGCCGGGCCAACGGTCCGGCGCCAAAACGTATACAAACTGCGGCGATAAAGATCCGACCCATTAGAGGCTGGATAAGTAAAATCGCGTTCCTTCGTAATCGCCAGCGATTCCCAAATAGCATCGGGCTGGTACGGATACACCGGCGCTCCCGCCAAGTGTTGGTCAAGAAGCTGTGCGGCGGCTAGCGACCAGTCGCGAAGTATCATCGCTGGCATTCGGAATCGACTAGCCCGTGCGAATAGCCGATTTTCGATATCGCGAGCCTTCAATGTCGGCGTCATGCGACTTGACTGACGATACGTTGCACTGTTGAGAATGATCCGTTGAATCCCCTTCATATCCCAACCCGACTCGCGGAACTCAACCGCCAGCCAATCGAGCAGATCCAAATGAATCGGATACTCGCTTTGCACACCAAAATCCTCTGTTGTCTTGACGATCCCCAGACCAAAGAGGTTTTGCCACATGCGATTGATTTGTACGCGGGCCGTGAGTGGATGCTCAGGCGACACCAGCCACTGGGCCAACCCGAGCCGATTGCGAGGCGCATCAGTCGGTAGCGGTGGTAAGAACTTGGGCGTATTGAAAATCACCTTGTCAGTCGGCTTGAGGTACTCGCCGCGCGACAGCACGAATGTTTCACGCTTCCTCTCGTCGCTCATGATCATCACTCGTGGCAGTCGATCGCCTTTATATTCCTTATACTGGCTGCGAACGTTATTTGCCTCAGCAATCACCGGGAATTTATCGTCGATTGATTTGCGAACCTTATCTTCAAAATGCTTGCGCAAGTCTTGATCAAGTTTCTTTTTATCCTCCTCCGTTCTCTCTGCCTCAGACTTTTTCAGCAAAGCAACAATCGCTTCCGGCAAATCCTTTCCATCGCTCGATTCTCCGTCCGCTGCCAATCCAAGCCGCCAGCCCTCGAAAGCGGAATCGACAATCGTATTAATCTGTTTGTCTAGTGTTGCCAACTTTGCATCGAACTCGGCAAACTTTTGCTTGTTCTCTTCCGTGGGGAGTTCGAGAAATGGTGCACCGACTCGGATCCTCTTCGACATGAATTGAGGCGTACCTGTCTCGGGAACATGATTGAACGCGTCCATCAAGCTATAGTAATCTTCTTGCGTGATCGGATCATACTTATGATCATGGCACTGGGCACAGGCCATCGTTAATCCCAACCAAGT
>JANODD010000118.1:0-9845 GCA_031412515.1 Planctomycetia bacterium
GCAAATACCGCAGTCTTGTACTGCGGATTGTTCTGCTTCTCACTAAGGGGCACCAAGCTACTGGAAATGTGGCCGAACGGTTGAGCCAGCAAGTCACTGGTCAGACGCTGAGGCCGCAATGCCTTGACGCTGAGAGTGAAACGGTTGCGACTCCGCGGTGACCAACGTGCTAAAAACATAAACTCTCGTCGCTGCACTTCGTTGACGACTGAACTAGTCAGAAGCCGAACGATCCGCAGGCTAAACTGCGGGATTCTATCAAATACCCCAAGCCCGCAAGCCCTAAGCCCTAAGAACCAAGAACCAAGAACCAAGAACCAAGAACCAAGAACCATTTACGCAATAATCCCGTCGACAACCTTACCGCTCACATCCGTCAGACGATAGTCGCGCCCGGAATAGCGATACGTCAAGCGAGTATGGTCGATTCCCATCAAGTGCAGGATGGTGGCATGCAAGTCGTGGATATGAACGCGGTTTTCGATGGCATGCATACCGAATTCATCGGACTCGCCATAAGTCAATCCAGACTTAACGCCACCACCAGCCATAAACATACTGAAGGCCGTGTTGTGATGATCGCGACCGGGATTCTTGTTTTCTTTATCCTTCTGCGCGTACGGCGTGCGACCAAACTCGCCGCCCCAAATCACAAGTGTATCGTCGAGCAATCCGCGGGCTTTTAGATCCATGATGAGCGCGGCACTGGCGCGATCGCTGTCAGCACACAGCTTGCGATGTTGGTTATCGTTGTCGGCATGCGTGTCCCATGGCTGTTTGTTCTTCTCACTGATGTAATAGACTTGAACGAAGCGAACACCGCTTTCCACCAAGCGACGCGCGAGCAGACAACTGCGGCCGAAAGTTGTGTTGCCGTACTGTTCATGCATATAAGCCGGTTCGCGACTGATGTCGAACGCATCACTTGCCTCGCGCTGCATTTGAAAAGCGAGTTCACAAGCCCGAATCTGCGACTCAAGGGCTTGGTCTTCACCTCCGCGTGATGATAGGTGCAGTTGATTGATGCGCTTGAGCAGTTCCAATTGCTGTTGCTGCTGACCACGTGCGAGCGTTGGATGTTTTAAATTGGCAAGCAACTTATCGACTTGCATGTCGTTAGTATTAAGGGCCGTGCCTTGAAACTCACCCGGCAAAAATGCACTATTCCATAACTGTGGCCCAACCACAGGCAAGCCGGGGCAAAGCACCACGAAACCAGGTAAGTTCTCATTCTCAGTCCCCAAACCATAACTGACCCACGATCCGAGACTAGGACGAATCGGTTGTTGATGCCCCGAATTCATCAGCAGCAAACCAGGCTCGTGGTTGGGGACGTTGGTGTGCATCGAACGAATGACACACAGGTCATCGGCGCACTTGGCAAGGTTCGGCAGCAACTCGCTCATCACGACGCCGCTTTGACCATGCTGCTGAAAGCGAAACGGTGATGGCATGTATCCCGCATTGATCTTGCGATCTTCCATACTCGCTGGAACCTCGTCAGCGTGTTTGGCGAGCATCGGCTTGGGATCAAAGGTGTCGACGTGCGATGGACCGCCGTTCATGAACAAGAAGATCACGCGTTTGGCTCGCGCGGCGTGATGCAAAAAATTGACATTGGTTGTTGAAGCTTGAGCGCGGCTTAGGACACTCGCCAAGCCTAACATGCCGACGCCAGCACCAGCGGAATTTAACCATCGACGGCGACTGTAGGTCGGGTTTGGTGCGGTCATGTGGGGGCCCTTGAAGATTGATGTTGGTAGCGGAATGCGTCAAGCATTTCGGTTATGCGGACATAACCTCAAAATCAGCCCCCGAAAACCTTGACGGTTTCCGCTACAGTAAATTTCTGCTCGAGTCTTTGCCATTCCAACTGGATGCCTAGGCTACGGGGGTTAATCGATAAACATTAGTTCGTTACTTGCGAGCAAGACGTGCGAGACTTCGAGCCAACGCGATTGCAGTTGACCTAAGTCGGCCGTTGACAGTCCGCTGGTTAAGTAATCGGTCATTAATTTTGCTTCGTCTTCACGCGGTGATCGTGCAAGGACGCGACGATACATTTGTTCGAGCGACGCGTGTATTCTAGCTTCGCTGGGTATGCTGCTTTCACCCGGACTGCTCGCGGATAGGCTAACTGCGTTCGACAGGCCTTTGGCTTGAGCGAGCATGAAAGCACTGTTCAGTACAAATAGTTTTTGCAGTGCAGTCGTCGTACTTGCCCGGCGTTCAGCGTGAGCGTTGGGATCTGGGAAATCGAAAAGCGAAAGCATCTTATTCACTTCCAGTCGGCTAATCTCACTGTACAGCGTGCGGCGATGTTCATCTGGGTTTTGCGGATTGATACTTGGCCCGCCAACCGTTCGCTGAAGATTTCCGGACGTTGCGAGCAATGTGTCGCGCCAACCTTCAATAGTCAACCGTTTGCGATTCATTCTTGCAACCCACACGTTCTCAGGATCAACGTCGTTCGACTGTGACAGGCTTGATTGTGACAGGCTTGATTGCTGATAAGTGCTGCTGAGTGCAATCTCACGCACCAGCCACTTGAGCGACCAATCATTCTGCATAAATCTTACTGCAAGATCGTCGAGCAGCTCTGGATGACTCGGAGCACTTCCAAGTCGCCCGAAATTGCTTGGCGTACTGACAAGCGGTTTGCCGATCAGCGCCGCCCAAACTCGATTCACAAACACTCTTGCAAGCAGTGGGTTGGTCGGCTGAGCGATGGCATCTGCCAATTCTCGTCGACCACTTGAGTTACCCACTCCCCAGCTCGACTGATGCTCGGATGCAATGACTTGCAAAAACCGCCGAGGAGCCAAATCCCCTTTACGTTTAACGTCGCCACGGATGGCAATTTGCAAATCTTGAGGCTTGCCGTCACGAACGATATGCAGCGACTGTTCGGGCTTCTTGGCTTCACCCGAGTCCTTCTTTTCTGCATCTGGTTTCAGCGGCGCGTTGAACATCTGTGTACTAGCGAACACACCTGCCAATGCATAGTAGTCCTTGGTTGGAATCGGATCGTACTTGTGATCATGGCAACGCGCACAAGCGACCGTCAGCCCAAGCAATCCACGCGTGACCACATCGACACGGTCTTCCCACTCATCGGCCATCACCGCAGCCGAACCGCGTTGATAGTATTTGGGTCCAACGCCTAAAAATCCGAGGGGTCGCAAGTCCGGTTCAACAGGGCCATCGATTTGGTCCGCTGCCAACTGCTGACGAACGAAATTGTCATACGGCAAGTCTTGATTAAACGCTTCGATAACCCAATCGCGATACATGAACGCATTGGGGTAACAGAGTGAACGATCGTCGCCGACGATATGAGCTTGATCTTCGGCATAGCGAGCCAAATCCAACCACATCCGCGCAAAACGCTCACCAAAGGCCGGCGAAGCCATAAGTTGATCGACGAACCGCGGCAGTGCATCCGGTGCATCGTTCGATATAAACGAATCAACTTCTTCGAACTGAGGCGGCAAGCCAGTTAAGTCGAACGTCAATCGTCGCGCGAGCGTATAGCGGTCAGCAGCGGGGCTTGCCGTCAGCGTGTTCGCTTCGATCTTTGCAAGAACAAAATGATCGAGGCGAGTCTGCGGCCAAGCCGTGTTTTGAACGACCGGTAAAGCCGACTGGACAGGTACCTTGAGCGACCAGAAATCTCGTGCCTGATTCCAGTCGACGGACGCATTACTTGCCTGAGGGCGGGGTGCCGAGTCGATGCGTGGGTCCGCCGCTCCGTCGTTAATCCATCGCTCAAAATCTTTGACAACCTCTTCTGATAAACGGCGATCGGGCGGCATCTTCAAGTCATCGTAACGCAGCGCTTTGACCAGTAAACTGTTTTTTGCATCGCCTTCTACGAAGGATCGACCTGTCGCGCCGCCCGCGAGCAGTGCTTCGCGCGAGTCGAGCCGCAATTCCCCTTCGACGCTGGACGATTGGCTCGAGTGACATTCGTAACAATGTTCAACAAGCACTGGACGAATTTTGGTTTCAAAGAAATCCAATTTTTCGGCGTCAACCGGTTCCCCGGCGTGTGTGACGGCGATATGGATCGCCAATAGACTGGCAGCAATCAGACTGGGCCAATTCGACGGCATTTAGGTTCACAACAGGTAGGTGATGGTGTGGGGCGGGACCTTTAGTATACCCCTAGCCCAGATGTCGCCGCAAGCAAGAGGTGGTTTTATTGTTACCGCGCCTCATAAACTATAAACTTCCGGCAAATCGAATTCCTGGGCAATACTCGATTCAGAATAGTCGATAAGTAATTTTGCGCCTCGCACGATCCGGTCTAAATGAAAACTCGTGTTTTTTTGCAGCAGCCGGTAGCTGGTTTCGTAAGAAACCGGATGCAAGTGGAAAGTCACCGTTACGCTCGGGTTTCTTACGAAACCAGCTACAATGTTCTACACTACGCCAACCGGTGAAGTCTGCGCGCAAGCCACTCAAGCGATAGACTGCCGGCGATCCAAGCCATCAACCATCCAAGCCAACGAAGCTGAAAGACTCGATCGGGCGCACCAGGCAAGTACGAAACTTGATCTTGGGGCGTGATCGCCGCAACAACCGCCGGTCTGGGTTTACTCGACAGAGAATTGTCGGAAATCGGCACCATGTTCTCAATCGTCGGTTCGACCAGTTCAACCGCCCGCGGAATACCGGGCCAATAACGACCACCGGTTTCAATTGCCAGTTGCGTTAACAGAGGATCATTGCGTTCGCCGCGTTGCATTTCAATGGCGGGCACTTTGGCTTTCACATTGGTTGAAAGCACTTCTTCCGAAGCGATGCCGCCCAATTGCAATTGAATCGAATAATCGCCAGAAATCAGCACTGGGAACTGGCCTGTGTAAACACCTGCCTGCGATCCGTCGGCAAAAGGTTTTAATGACAACGGGGTGTTGCGGCGCTGTGGATCAATCAACCGCGCAACCACTTCGCTTTGAATCAGCGGTTGGTAACGTTCATCTTTCAGCACGGCGCGGACGATGACCTGGTCACCCAGCAAAGCCTGTTCGCGATCGACCAGCAACACGCCGCGATCCGAATCAAGCAATAGACGACCCTGAGAAACCCAACGCACTAGTTTGGTGTAATAGCGATCAAAATACTGGTCACCCAACTCACGAATTCGCCACATTTCACCGCCGCTTTGGAAGACAACACGACCCGCGCCATAAAATTGACTCGCCAAGTAAATCGGCTGTTGGCCATCAATGGCGGCTAGTGGATCCGAGAAAGTGAGCAGCGATTTTGCCCCAGGCTTTAATTCGTACGCCGCATAATAACTGAACACTCCTTTGAACGAGTCCCATAGTTTTTTGCTGGACTCTGGATCGTCATTCAGCCAAAGAAAGTCAGTCTGTTCACCATCGGGCGTAAGACGTAGCGGCCAAGCATTATCCGCTTCGACTCGGCCCGCCGCCAACAGTCGGCTCCCGCGTTGTTCAAGCTGGACCGGCGATAGCGATCTAAGCATTTGCGATTTCGTGCCGCTCGCAGATCTTGTGACCCACTTTGGCATCTCCACCGATCCTGCTACAAGCATCAAGCCACCGGCTTGCTCGGCGACCCATTGTTCCAGGGCTTCAACCGAACTGTCAGGGATTTTTGTCCAGTCGGGATCAAATGCCAAGATCGCGTCATACTGCGATAGGGCTGCTCGATCGGCGGGGAACTCCGTAAGCAACCTCTTAGACTCTTGACTCGACCCGGTACTGCCGCTCTGGAGCAACACATGGGACTCGACGTCGCGATCGCGATAGAGCAGATTGCGAACAAACTGATATTCGCGTGTCGGACCACCGGCGAGAATCAAGACGCGATTTTTACGCTCGATCACTTCCACCGCGGCTTTGGCAGAATTGTCGCGTTCATCGGCGTCCCCTTCAAGCGGAATTACCTTAACGACGTATTGCCATTTACCGACCGCTTTCGGCTCCAATTCAAAACGAGTTGTCGTCAGCGTCTCTTGCTCAGGCAAAAAGACTTGCTGTTCGTTCTCGATCGATAACGTTGCAGGGTCAGCACCTTCGGGTCCGGCGAGCACTTGAATGGTAGCTGTCTTTCCCGCAAAGCCGCTCGCGCCCAGGATGGCCGACAACGAAAATTTATCGCCTGGATAAAGTCGTTGAGGCACATCGACTTCCAGCAGACGCAGGTTCGGCGGACTTCTCTCTGAACCAAGGCCAATCACATACAGCGGCACGCGCACACTCTTGGCACTCGCAATCACCGACTTCGGATCGAGCCCCGCGTTGTTGCGTCCATCGGTCAAAACAACAATGCCCGCCAACGGATTGCCAAGTTCGCGATCGAGCACGGCTTTCACCGCGTCGCCGAGTCGAGTTTCAATGCCGGTAGGTTGCAGCGCAAGTGACCAGTCTGCGGGGACGCTCAGTTTTTTCGTTGGCTCTGCATCGGACGGATCACCCGGTTTCGCTTCTTGCTTTACTTCAATTAGTGGCTGAAGGTTTGCTCCAAACACTGCGGCTAACGGGTAACGTGTAGTCGGTACAATCGCTCGAGCAGCGAGAACTAAGGCAACCAAAGATAGCGACGAACCAACTAAAAGCATCCATCCGCCACTTACCGAGTTTTTGGCGCCAATTGTCTGTCGCGCGAGAGATATCAAAACCAGCAATAACGCACACCCGCCCAACCCGAGGGCTAAGTACATGAAGCGCCTGCCCGTGGTGAGCGTTTCAGCATCGACATCTAGAACCTCACCCTTTTGAGAAACATCGACCTTAGCGATGGCTGCGACAGGAGTTGGTCGCGACGTTTGGTCAAAGCGATAAACGGACAGCTCATGTTGCCCCGATAGTTGTTGTAAGAAATCGGATTGGCCAAATAACTTTGCTACGTCTTCGGCCCGCGTACCAGTGCTTGGTAAACCGCTGACTGAAGGTTCACTGGGCAACGTCATACTTAGCGAAGTGTCAACTAAAACGGCTAAGCGGGAATCACGAACCACGCGTTGCTCCGTGCGTCGATCAAACTGAAAAAAGTAAAGCATGATCCCTGCCAGCGCAGCGATCCGCAGTAACATGAGCGCCACTCCAACCGGACGCTGTTGCTCGACGGCGTCACGGCGGTACCAAAGCACGACGTAGCCGAGCACAAACACAGTGACGAAGCCGACCAACGCCCAATGCCACCACTGATCGAGCTCTTCGACACGAGCCCATTGATAAGTAACACGGGTTTGAGCTAAAAGATTGCCCGCGCTGTTCATGATCGTATTCATCGGCCTGCTCCTGCGGCAAGCCGCTGTGGATGGAAGCTTGCCGAGTATGCAAGTGCTTGCTCGCCAAGTAACAGCAGCGCCAAAAGCGTCATCAGCAAAGTGCTATGGGCCGCATCCTGTGAGCTCAATCCAGCACCTGCCAGTGAGTCGGCGGTGCGAACTTTGACCGGCAGTTTTGACTCCAATTCGTTGTCGCTGACCCGAGTTAAATCGCCCTCCGAAGCCGACACGTTGTGGGCTGCGTTGTCAACGATATAGTCGCCATCCGCGCCAATCATCCAGCTCTCAAACAAGCCAGGTCGCAACAAGTCATCGATCAAATCGCGATTGGCTTGCTCTAAATCGACCGTCAATCGGACCTTGGAAACATCTCCAGCATCATTTGTTTGTACTTTGGGCTGCAACCGTATCCGACTACCTGAATACCTCGATGGAATAAAGACTTCCGCCTCGGGCAGCACCGCTTGGCCGGTCACGACCATTTCAACATCGCTACCGACTGCAGCGCTGGTGGCTTTGTGACGGAAACTGCCAAGGTAGCCCATCGAACGGAGTGCAAAGATAACGAAGGTCGGATCCGAGGACCAATTGCTCCATGCGCTATTGAGCCCCGTCAGCAGCGTAACAGCATGTCCTTCGCCAACGGCTTTATCGAAGATCAACGTCCGCTTGCCAGGGCCCGTGGCCACCACTTCAGTACCCGTGGGTGGAAAATTCTTTTCGTCAATCGTCATGATCTGTCGAATGCGAGTCATGAAGAACGGCGAACTGCTCAGCTTTGTCATCGGCGCGAGTATTTGATGTTCGCTCGCGGTGACTTGAGGAGGAGCCTCGCCGACAGGTTGTTCAATTTCTGTGATGCCCGAAATCGGCACCGGAAGCAGACCGTTTCCATCTCGATAGAGTTGTTCGTTCAGCGTTTTCATGTTCGTGTTAGGTCCCACGCAAATAAACACGCCACCACCCGCTTGGCAATAACGTTCCAGTTTATCGATGGCTTGCACGTCCAATCGCGGCACGTCCAGCAAAGCGACCGCGCTCCATGTTGCCAATTGTTCTTCGGGCACATCGCGCAAGTAAGCAGAATCAACTGTTTCAAGCGTCATGCCAGTGGCAAGTTTTGCATCAGGGTTGAGCGCGGTCTTAAAGAAGAACGCATTCGACTGATCGATGGCACCATCGACGAGTAACACTCGTTGCGACTGTTGAATTTCGATCACACACCAGCGATGGTTATCAATGGCCAGTGGATCTTCGGGCAGTGAGACCTCAACGACATGTTGACCCGGAAGACCGAAGAGCACTTGAACTTGTCGGGTTACCGTTTCACCAGCTGCGATCTGTTCGATCACAACGGAGGGTAGATTATCGATTTGCCCAGAGTACGGCAATTCGGCCAGCGGTTTGGTTATACCCTGCGCGTAACTGAGCGTTCGAATCTTAGCAATGACATTCCGAGCCGCTTGTGCGGATTGATTGCGGATCTGGAAGCGTACGATCAGCGGCACACCAGCGGCCCAAACTTCTTGTTCTGGTTCGACCATAGCAACTGTCAAGTTACTCGTGCTCTCACGACCGCAGTCAATAAGCTGAATCTTGGCACCGGCGGACGTCATCTGCTGCAGTTTGATGCGAAGCGATTCGGGCTCGCCCCATTCGTTTCGCCGCAAGTCGCTAAGCAGATACACTTCCGATTGTTCTCCAGCCCCTTCAGCGATCATGGGCTCGATCAAATCGAGCGCCGCGTCTGGAGTCAACTGAAGTGAAGTCGGTTGAGTCGCACTTAGGCGATCGAGAAGTCGAGCCGGATCACGCGGGATCGTCTGCGCCATCAGATCCGCGGCTGCATCCACTCTCGCATTCTCGGCGTTCTTCGATGCAAGCTGGGCTCGGCTCCAACGCACCAACGTTATCTGATGCTGGCCGGGTTGATTGGCAATCGAACGCACCAGACCGTTGAGTGCCTTTAAGCCACGATTGTAACAAGTCTCATTCTGTTCGACTTCAGACATCGAGTAACTATCGTCGAGCAGAACGTAATGATGTGTCGTCTGACCACCGAACCAGCTCAGCCATTTCGCAGCGCTGACCCACTTGGCCAACATCGCCACCAACAGCAACATGATCAGGATCCGCGAAGCCAGCAACAACCATTGTTTGAGCATCACCCAGCGGCGATTACGCCGGTAACTTTCCAGCAAAAAGTCCATCGCCGCCCAAGGCTGTTTGCGATGGCGGAGCATATTGATCAAGTGCACGAGTATCGGCACTGTGACCAAGAAAAAGCCCCAAGTCAATGGCTGGAAAAGGAATTGCATCAGTTAATTACTCAGCAGATTTGGCTGTTGTTGATGATTGGCTGTTGTTGATCTAGTGTGCCACTGGCTATGCCAGTGAATCGGAGTATCGGTCTTTAAAAAAAGTTAAACGTTCTAATGTCAGTCGTCAGTGCATGAAAGAGGCCGAAGTAACCACCACCTAGCTTGTCTAGGTGGAATTGTGACTAATCAGCTAAAACAACAGCGAACGACAACCTGCCTCCGTCGCCTCGAGTTCGGTTGCGAGCAGAGCTCGCAAC
>JANODD010000119.1:0-6583 GCA_031412515.1 Planctomycetia bacterium
GGGTGAACGAAGTACTCGACTCGACGTAAGTTACTAACAATCTAAGACCAACGATTTGCGGTCGACAGATTAACGTTGGACAAACTTTTCATCTTGCACGACAACCACTTCGTTCACCCACGGCTAGCGCCGACGGCTCACTGATGACATGCTGTAGCACTCAATTCAAGCGTCGGTGTTTGCATGAGTGCTTCAGGAAGGATAGAACAGTGGTCCTCAAATTTTCATGGGTCGTAACTACGCAACGGTCAGCGCGCAAATTCCGACAATACGCGCTGATATGGAGATATTGAACCGCAGAGACTGGAAGACCGCAGAGATTTTGCTGACCAAGACATCTAAACGGTGCAAGTCAATCTGCAGTGAGACCGGTTTCTTACGAAACCAGCTACACGATACTTACTAACTGTTATCACCATCGAACAAGTTGCCAAGGCCACCTAGGAGCGAACCTTCTTCGCGGCTTCCGCCTCGTTGCGGAGCAGCGGCGAGCATGCGGCCGGCCATGCGAGAGAAAGGCAGCGATTGCATCCAGATGTGACCGGGGCCCGTCAGGTTGGCAAAGAAAAGACCTTCACCGCCAAGCAACATCGTCTTGATACCACCCGCTTTTTGAATGTCAAAGCTGACCGTCGATGTCATCGCAACCAAACAGCCAGTATCGACTTGAAGCGATTCGCCGGATGTTAATTCTTGCTCGCGAATCGTGCCGCCCGCGTGAATAAAAATCAGACCGTCACCTTCAAGCTTTTGCATAATAAATCCTTCACCACCGAATAAACCGGTGAGGATTTTTTTTTGGAAGAAGATGCCAATCTGCACTCCTTTGGCTGCGCACAGAAAACTATCTTTTTGACAGATGATGCGCCCGCCAAAATTGGACAAGTGCAATGGAATGATCGTGCCAGGATAAGGGGCTGCGAAACCGACTTTGGCTTTGCCCGTAGGTCCACCGTGCGTAAAGACAGTGATGAAAAGGCTTTCGCCAGTCAGCAAACGCTTACCGGCGCCGACGAGTTTATCGAAAAAGCCGCCAGTCTGTTGCTTGGAACCATCGCCGAAAATAGTGTCCATGCGAACGACGGATTCTTTGAACATCATAGCGCCGGCTTCGGCCACGGCACTCTCGCCTGGGTCGAGTTCGATCTCGACGTACTGCATGTCTTCACCAAAGATCTTGTAGTCGATCTCGTCGGCGTTGCGTGACCGCGGAGCAGGTGGCGTCATGGGGTTCGTCGAAACGTCAAGCAATTCACTCGATTGGCTGATCGGCAGCCATTCCGCGTAACCCTGCCGCCAACAAAGACCACTGCTATTCTGCGCACACTGAGCGCGAGCTGCGACGATATCGAGCGGACCTATTTGTTTCCCATCGTAACTCAGATACCACTGGTGCATAACATCTCTCTCTAATGGAGCAAAAAGGCTGGCGAGCAGGATTGATTACAACTGCCCAACACGATAAAAGACCGAGCGGACTGAAACAAGGGCTAGGGAAGATTTGGAAATAGGCGCGAGGAATGTGGCCAAGTCGTGGGAATCATTGGGAATGAGGAATTAGAATCGGGTGGGAAAACGGGGAAATGAGTGGGCAGATGTGGGCGCATTAGAGAAATGGATACGGTAGATTTGGGTTGAATGGAACGACTTGAATAGAAGGCGGACGCGGGCAGTGTCCGCCACGATTAATCAAAGTGAGCAATATGTCCGATGTGATGACTTGGATCGCTGATGGGGGACGCAAACCCCGAGTGGTTGTGCTTGCGTCAGTAAATCGACCTCGAGTTCGCGCCGACCTCGACCGCATCCAACGCATTCTGAGCGTATCGGCTGAGATTGTGGCTGTCGATGAAGATCAATCGTATGAGTTCGATGAATCCTCAGCGGATCTTGTAGTAGTTCTCGGTGGCGACGGTTCCATTCTGTCAGCAGCTCGGCGGATGGGATTACACCAAAGGCCAGTCATCGGCGTCAACTTGGGAAAACTCGGGTTTTTGGCGGCTCTCAAGGAACATCAGCTTGAAGAAATTTGGCCAGATATATGCGCTGGACATTGCGAAATTGATTCACACGTCATGCTCAAGTGCTCGGTGTGGCGCGAAGGCAAGCTGATTCAGTTGCAGAACGGTGCGGATCACGTGCTAGCATTGAACGAAGCCGCCATTCTCGGCGGCCCACCCTACTCGATGCTCCAGATCGATCTTTACGTGGATCGTGAATTGGCTTCTACTTACAGTTGCGATGGCCTGATCATCAGCACACCTGTTGGTTCGACCGCCCATAACCTGTCCGCTGGTGGGCCGATATTGAATCGACGTCTGGATGCGGTGGTGATCAGCCCCATTAGTCCCCACACCTTAACCATGCGTCCAGTCGTCGATGCCGCCAATCGGCTTTTCGAAATGTGCGTGATGCAAGGGCATGAAACGGTTTCCGCGTTGGCCGATGGTCGAGTGCTATTCAATTTGCTTGAAGGTGATTGCTACCGTTTGGAAAAGGCTCCTGTGTCCTTCCAAATGATTGCAATTCCTGGAAAAAGCGAATACTTGGCACTGCGTGAGAAATTAGGTTGGGGCGGAAACCCTCGCGAAAACAAACACTAAAAAAACACTTTAACTTCAATTCACTTTTCATGGCACGGAGGCCTGAGATGATTGCTCGTTCTGCTTTAGCGTTGCTCGTAGTATTGCTTGGTGGCGCACCCCAAATTGCATCCGCTCAGTCAACACAAAAGGCAACACCGAAGGCAACACCTAAGACGCCGCTCAAAGCGCCTCTCAAGCCTCAGGCCGCTGATGCGAAATACTCGCTGCAGTACAAACTCCGGGCTGGCGAATCGCTGTACAGCAAAGTAATTCACTTCGCCGAAACTCGGACCAAGATGTCCGACCATGAAGAATCGAGCTCATCGAGGACCACCAGTGAAAAAGTCTGGGAAGTTAAATCGGTCGACGCCAAAGGCAACATGACCTTCGAGTATCGCATCTTATCAGTCGATCTCGCTCAACGCGTCGGCGATAAGAACGAGATCAAATACAGCAGCGAAAGCGACACCACCGCTCCGGACATATTTAAGAAAGTTGCCGAAACGGTCAACAAGCCGCTTGGTTTGGTGACGATCAATCCTCGTGGTCAAGTTACCAATCGCGACAACGACACCAAGAATCCTCAGTTGGGTATGGGCGAGCTGACGATTCCACTACCGGAAGAACCGATTGCTGTCGGATCGGAGTGGAGTGTGCCGCGCGAGATGCGAGTCAAATTGGAAGACGGTTCACAAAAGACGATTAAAGTTCGCGAACTTTACACGCTCGAAAAAGTCTCTGCCGGTGTTGCGACGATCCGCATTGAGTCACAACCGCTGACACCAGTCAACGATCCCGCCGTCGAATCGCAATTGATTCAGCAACTGAGCAAGGGCCAAATTAAATTTGACATCGATCGCGGCCGCATGCTCGGCAAACAACTCGACTGGAGCGAAGAAGCCATCGGCTTCCGTGGCGACAACACTTCGTTGAAGTATGATGCAAAATTCACTGAAGAACTGCTAACCACTGCGCCAAAAACCGCAGGCAATCCGCGCAAGTCCATTGTGGAGTGACCTTGCGATTGTGGAGTGGACTTGCAGGCTTGGTAGCGTAGAGCGTTGGTAATGTTATTTCCATAGGAGTTATGGGAATAAGGGGAATAATGAAAATCGACTAGGCTTTACGCCACATGCCTGGCAGTTTGGCGTAAAGTGGTATTCGGCAGCCGTTTTCGCAGTTAGAATACAGGGGTTATTAGATCCACAGCCTACCATTTTCCAACGTGAGAGAACTCATGCCCCAGCCTACTGCCTCATCTCGTCGTTCGTTTATGAAAACCGCTGCTGTAACTGGAGCCGCGGCAACTTTGCTGCAACGAAGCGTACATGCTCAAGGCGATTCGACGTTACGCGTTGGCTTGATTGGCTGCGGTGGGCGAGGAAGCGGGGCGGCTGAAAATGTGATGGCCGCTGACAAGTATGCCAAGATCGTTGCCCTCGCCGACCTCTTTGACGATCGCTTGAACCAATGCCGACAAACATTGGGTCGAAAGAACGAGAAATATCCTGGGCAGTTTTCCGTCGATGATGATCACTGCTTCGTCGGAATGGATGCTTATCAAAAGTTGATTGATAACGCGAACGTAGATGTCGTTTGCCTTTGTTCACCACCGCACTTCCGCGCCATGCAACTGGAAGCGGCCATTAAGGCTGGCAAGCATGTGTTCTGCGAAAAACCTGTAGCCGTCGATCCAACCGGTGTTCGCAAGGTTCTAGAAATTGCCAAGCAAGCCGAAGCGAAAAAACTAAATATTGTCTCGGGACTTTGTTGGCGCTACGACACTGGCATCAAAGAGACCATCGCGAGAATTAAAGACGGTGCCATCGGCGATATCGTTGCAACTCAAGAAGATTATCTGACAGGAACGCTTTGGCAGCGCACCCGCGCTCCCGAGTGGACCGACATGGAGTACCAGATGCGCAACTGGCTTTACTACCGTTGGTTGTCAGGCGACCATATTGTCGAACAATTCATCCACAGTCTCGACAAGTCTCTGTGGCTGCACGACGACAATCCCCCCGTTTCAGCATACGGTTTAGGGGGACGCCAGGTCCGGACTGAGCCTGAGTTCGGTGATGTCTACGATCACTTTTCCATCGTCTACGAATGGGCCGATGGTACAAAGACCTTTGCCCATACGCGTCAGATGTCCGATTGCTTTGGCCAGACTGAAGATTTTATTCTCGGTACCAAAGGGACGGCCAAAGTTATTGCGCACGAAATCAATGGTCACGCTGGAAAATGGAAGTTCGAAGACAAGAAAGAGAGCATGTATGACCTCGAGCACAAAGCACTTTTCTCAGCCATTCGGGATGGCCGCGTCATCAACAACGGCCAGTACATGAGCTACAGTACGCTGATGGCCATCATGGGCCGCGAAGCCTGTTACTCTGGCAAAGTGATCAAGTGGGATGAGCTGATGAATTCGCCGCTCGATCTCTCACCACACACTTATGAGTTTGGCCCTGCACCAAGCGTTAGCGTTCCAGTACCAGGCAAGTACGTGTTAGCAGTGAACAAGCCCAAAGCGCCGTAAATTGAGCGATTCTAATTTGCCGAATGCAAGTCCACTCGATTCGAACTCAGCCGTAAAGGACCCGCTAAAGGATTGGTTCGAGTTGTTGAGCTGCTCGAGTATAGCTCGCGCAGCCTCAGAACTAGTGACTGCACCTGAGACGCGTCCCGCTACGTCTAAATCGGTGCTCTCGCTGCGAGATACCTTGCTGTTGACGATCAGCCGGCAAGCGATGGCCTGCGAGTGGGAAGTGCTGCTCAATCAGCATCAGTATCCGTTCGGTGCCGAAGAAGCGATGCGGGCTCTCGACTTGATCGAGCAACTTGAAGCGTTGCATAGTGTCTTTCGCACACATAGTGACTTGATTGCCGTCAATCGCTTTGCGGCCGTTCGCCCAGTCGCTGTAGCGCACGACACTATGGTGATGTTAACGTTGGCTCGTGACATGCACACATTGACCGAAGGTGCATTTGACATCACCGCCGGCAGTTTGTCTCAAACCTGGGGGTTTTCGCGACGCCAAGGACGGATGCCTACCGAAGGCGAAATCGCTAAAGCTCGACAATTAGTCGGTACTGAGTTTGTTGTGCTCGACGAATCGCAGCGTCTAGTCGAATTGACTAAGCCCGGCGTGACGCTCAATCCCGGCGGTATCGGTAAAGGTTATGCGCTTGATCGCGCAGCAGGTCGACTGGTTTCCAGCGGCGTGTTGGACTTCATGATGCACGGCGGACTTAGTTCCGTGGTCGCACACGGCAACCGACAGCACAGCGAAACCGGAGGCGGCTGGTTAGTTGCGTTAAAACACCCGTGGCGCTGGGAAGAGCAGATCGGTACGATTCGGCTCACCAATCAGGCGCTCGCGACCAGCGGATCCGGGAAGCAGTTCTTTCATTATCAGGGTCAGCGTTACAGTCACATCATCGATCCTCGCACGGGCTGGCCTGCACAAGGTATGATGAGCACCACAGTGATCAGCCCCAGCGCCGCCGTAGCGGATGCGCTAGCCACCGCCTTGTTTGTAATGGGGCCTGAAAGATCACGCGAGTTCTGCCAGCAACATCCATCAGTCGCTGCCATACTCGTTTTCAACGACTCGAAATCAGGCGCAACGGTCACCGAATCGCATAACCTCACTGCCGATCAATGGCAGCCAATGCGATAACTCGTTTGCCCCATAGCCAGCGGAGAGTGTTGACTTAATAGCAAAACACAGAGGTTCTCAGAAGCTCGCCAAAGTGGATGACCGGTTTTTCGTAGCGCGGGCGTCCTCGCCCAAAGTCACTCACTTTCTCGACTTTGCGATATCGCAACACCTCAGTACGGTTGGACTAATCAGCCGGAACGCGTTAGCGTCCGGTTTTTATCCATTAACCGGACGCTAACGCGTTCCGGCTGATAGACTTTAACCTCGGCAAGCGAATACTATCCTTACATTGAGTACAGCAATTCGAAAGTGAGTGACATTGGGCGTCCTCGC
>JANODD010000120.1:0-2874 GCA_031412515.1 Planctomycetia bacterium
CTTTGGCAATGTTGGAGTGGTCCATCATCGCTAATGCTTGTCGCTCGGCTTCGAAGCGAGCAACGACATGCTTCGAGTCCATACCTGGCTTGATGATTTTTAGAGCGACGCGGCGTTTTATGGGAGTTGATTGCTGAGCCATGTAGACGCTCCCCATGCCACCTTCGCCTATTTGTTCCAGCAGTTTATAGTGTTCAATCATGGTTCCAGGTGCAGCTACTATATCGGTCACTGTGCGACGTTTACTTGGTTCAAACTTGTCGGAGCCGATATCACTGGTTTCGGCAAGCGATTTAGTTCCTTCAAACCCAAAGACCTGCTCGACTACCCCTGCATTTGGGGAAGTTTTCAGCAGTGATCTGACTTCAGCAGCTATCGCTGGATTATCCAACTCCAGTTCCTCTAGCAATTGATCGCGTGCAAAGTCAGACTCCGCAGAAAAACATCGCATAAATGCTTCCTTTACGAGCGCTTGTTGAGCGAACGACGGTCGAGTCTCCATTTGCGTAACCTATAAATGTCTGGTGGACGATGGAATCTTCTTACGAGAACACTGGCCAAAAGATATGCGAGAGATGTTCGCAAAGATTCCGATTTTTTTAATAACGTTCTCGATCAAGCGAATCTGCTTTGGAATCGATTCATGCGAGGAGGCGACCCATGAGGGCCTTCGCATAGGCCCAATGTGCGTACGCGGTCGAATTGGCAACGCCAAGAATCTCGGCTGCTTCGACGATTGAAAACCCCGCGAAGCAATGTAGTTTCACCAAGTCTGCAGCTTTTTCATCGTGTTCCGCCAAGCGTTCCAGCGCCTCGCTGACTTGCAGGACAACTTCCGGAGATTGAACTTCCCTTGCCAACTCGTCGCTCAATTCAACTCGAACTCGATTTCCTCCCCGTTGTTTTCCCAATTTCCTGCGAGCGTGTTCGACCAGAATCCTACACATCGCTTCAGCGGCGGCGGCGAAAAAATGTCCCCGATTGTCCCAGCGCTGTTCGTTGTGATTACCGACCAAACGAAGGTAAGCTTCATGAACTAAGGCAGTTGTTTGCAGTGTGTGATCGACGCGTTCATTAGACATTCGCGATTTCGCAAGAGTTCGAAGCTGGTCATAAACTATGGGCAGCAACTTCTCGCTTGCCAGCGGATCGCCTGACTCGATTTGGAAGAGAATCTGCGTTACTTCGGACATATGATGGTTGCTCCATTGATTGTGGCGACCTTGATTCTAACCTGCTGTTAAGCAGAGTTGTTGTCGCGACCACGCGATTATCTCAGACGGTGGCCGCGATAGGTGCGAGGTAACTCGCTTCTTCTAAAAGCAACTCCCGGGCAGCCTTGAACAATTGGAGATTTCGACCGTCCTTACTTACATTCTCAAAATCTCACTTTCCTGGCCACGGAGGACGAGTCGTGGATTCTACTGATGACGACGGCGAAGGCACGGGGCCCCTTTACTACCTGCAACTGAACCGGGCAACTTTCGCCTCACAAAACGCCAGACCAACGGTGCGGAGATTTGCACAATCAAGAAGCAGTACTGGGTGAAAAAGTGGCTCCAGAATGCGAATCCGATGATACAGGCTCTCGCATCTCTGTATCGGGACAGGGTGATCGAACTCATCGTTTCGCCAGCAAGAGTATTTCTACGTCACCAATGAAAATCCCCCGTCACTCAAGTAGGTTCCGGAACTCGACTCGTTCTTGGCAAAGAAACCCACGAGAGTTTCCCCCACCGCTCACTCTCACCGGTGGGGCACACCGGTGCATTGGCAGTTCGAATCTTATGTAGTGGGCATATCATGTCGCATCCGCTTGCATCGCTGCTAGCTCGTTGCCACTTGGATCGAGAAAGTGAAATCTCCGCCCGCCAGGAAAACTGAAGATAGGTTTGGTGACTATTGCACCAGCCTTGATTATTGAAGAGAGCGTCGCCTCTAAATTACTTACCTCAATAACAGGTAGGGGAGCCTTGGTCGCTTCTGTCGGATCGGCTTGAAGCCCGAGGTCCACCGTTCCTGTCATCGTGCACGCATAAGTTGGACCAAATCTGGTCATTTTCATGCCGAATACAGTTTCAAAAAAGACTTGGCTCGCAGCCAAATCGCGACTAGGCAACTCAATGAAATTGGGTATGGACATGTCGGACTCGAGCGGGTGTATTGTCGCGCTGCTTGGGAGGGCTCAGCATCAGCGAAAATTGCTGGACTGGCCATCCGAACAGCATTATGCAAGACGGGACTCTCAGCGACTAGTATACAACACCGTTATCGTTGTTTAGCCTCGTTGCTGGCCAACCACATCGCGCTGACGAGTTCTGGCTGCCGACCTCTAACCGGTGTCGTCACTCGTAGAGGATTCTGTAGGCCTGAGAGGTCCTGCTAAGTAAAGTCGCTACTGCCTGTGAAAGCTTTCCGGATTAAGTATCCCAAACTTTGTATGCAGTTCCTGCGAGTCATCAATCAGGCACAGGAGCGCTAAGCCTGCTAGTGGATTGACCCAGGCGGGGCTGGAGTAGTAACCGCCATTCTCCTCCTTTTTCGCCGTAGGATCACCCACCGTGTCAGGCAACATAAAGGTCCCGTCTGCTCTCTGGCTCGCAATTAGGGCACGTTGCAATTGGACTTTCAAAACCCTGAAGTGAGTCCGCTCGATTTCTGAAAAGCGTGTCGGAAGACTATTTTCGATTCATGTTCGCGGACGAAGTGGAACCAACCAACAATCACAGCGAACAGCAAATCCGGCATTGTGTGATCGACCGACGTATCACTCAAGGGACTCGTGGAGAATCTGGTCAACGATATCACGAACGAATGTGGACGATGATTGCGACGTGCAAGAAGCAGAACCGAAGTGTTTTCTCGTTTCTTCAA
>JANODD010000121.1:0-4807 GCA_031412515.1 Planctomycetia bacterium
GCTCGTGCTCGTGCTCGAAACCGCGTGCCGATCAAGCACGAGCACGAGCACGAGCACGAGCACGAGTACCGCCGATGGCTGAGTACGAGGAGGATTAAGATTATGAGTAACCGTTCAAGGCCGAAGGCCGTGAACGGTTACGGCATTTTTGTAGTATCATAGCGTGGCATTCGGTGAAACCATCTGTGCGCCAGCTAGTCGAGATTGTAGCGGACTTCGGACAACAATTCATCGCGCGACGTTTTGAGCTTGAGGCGGTAGCCGATCAAACCGCAAAGATTCGTTAGAAATAAATCGGCTAGCGCGTCAGCCTCAGTTGGGTGCAAGCCTACAGAGACTTATGGGCACTTTTTGAAAGCCACAATGACAAAGCCGTTTGAAGCGGGTGACATCCAGTTTGCTTCTATGCTTCCTAGCCTTGAGCAAGCATGGGAA
This sequence comes from Planctomycetia bacterium, assembly GCA_031412515.1. Taxonomy (GTDB): domain Bacteria; phylum Planctomycetota; class Planctomycetia; order Pirellulales; family Pirellulaceae; genus Aureliella. The sequence continues at coordinate 436 of JANODD010000121.1, forward strand.
ACGACATGGCAGCATCTTTCTGACCAAGCCTGCGACGGCCACTGGACTGGAGAACTCTCAACTTCAGCGCTTTCGACTGCAACGGCGGTGAGCGCGCTCGGTCTTTGCAAAAAACACCACTGCTTGCCAGAAAAATACTCGATCGTCGCGTACGAAGCGATCGAAGTCGGATGTCGATGGTTAGCCTCGCATCAAAACCCTGACGGTGGTTTCGGCGATACCAATCGCAGTCATTCCAACATCGCAACATCAATGCTGGTTCAAGCCGCTTGGCAGATCGCAGACTTTAATGCGGAGGCCGGTGCGAAAGCTGATCTAGCCGCCCAGTACATTGAACGCACTGGAAAGTGGGACGCGCTGCGGCGTCGATATGGCAAAGACAAAACCTTTGTTGTTCCCATACTCACCAATTGTGCATTGGCCGGTCTGGCTGAATGGAAGCAAGTGCCCGCACTACCCTTCGAGGCCGCTTGGTTACCGCAGTCCTGGTACCGAATGGCTCGTATGCCAGTGGTTAGTTATGCGATACCAGCTCTTGTGGCAATGGGACAAGCCAAGTTTCATTTCGACCCAACGCGTAATCCAGTGTTTAAGACGTTGCGTCGACAAGCAATCAAGCCAACGCTTAATGTCCTGACCAAGATGCAACCTGATTCGGGTGGTTACTTGGAAGCCGTTCCACTGACTAGCTTTGTGCTGATGAGTCTAGCGGCGATTGGAAAAGGCGATCTGCCAGTCGCTCAGAACTGTATCCGATTCTTAATCGATTCGAGATTGAGCGATGGAAGCTGGCCGATAGATACTAACTTAGCAACTTGGCTGACCAGTCTTTCCGTAGTTGCGATCAAGCGACGAACAAAAACACCGCTACGCGTAAGTAGCGCGGGGCCTGCACGTAGCGTTGGGCCGGAATGTAGCTTGGGACCATTGTCCCGAGCGCTTTCTTCCATCCCTGCTACCAGCTCTAGCACCCGCAGCACCCCCTCACGCTCGGAACGATGGTCCCAAGCTACCCCCGATATCCCTTCAACCACAGTCCGATGGTTGCTCAGTTGCCAGCACCAACGACGTCACCCATTCACTGGCGCGACGCCCGGAGGCTGGGGCTGGACCGACCTAAGCGGCGCCGTCCCAGATGCCGACGATACCCCTGCAGCCTTACTCGCCCTCGCATCGCTCGATTTATCGCAGCCCGAACTAAAACGCTTGGAGCTTCAAGCGATGGATGCAGTTGCGAAAGGTCTCCGATGGCTGGTCGAATTGCAGAATCGTGACGGCGGCTGGCCCACCTTTTGTCGCGGCTGGGGGAAATTGCCATTCGATCGGAGTGGCACTGACCTGACAGCCCATGCCTTACGAGCCTTCCAGGTTTGGCTACCGCAACTTGAACAACTTCGCAAAGACCATCCTCGCATGCCAACGAGCAACCAGATACTAAATGCGATGAGTCGCGGGCGACGCTATTTGACTCGAAAGCAGCAAGCTGATGGGAGTTGGCTTCCCCTGTGGTTCGGTAATCAGGATCATCCGGAAGAAGAAAATCCAGTTTATGGGACGGCAAAGGTTCTGCTCGCCTACGCGGATTTATCGATTATCGACGATCCAGCGGCCCAAGCTGGCCTCAAATATTTGACTGATCACCAAAATAAGGACGGTGGTTGGGGGGGTGGACCCAGTGTAGCTTACAATGGTGGATTCACGGCCACAGAGGGGAGAGAGCCCGTAAATCGCGATTCAAAGCCAATTTGCAGTGCGATCGAAGAAACTTCGCTTGCTTTGGAAGCCCTGCTTCAGTGTGGTGGCGTGAGGATGTACACACCAACTATAATGCGAGGCCTCGAATGGTTGATCGCAACTATTCAGCAAGGCAATTTGAATTGCAGCTGGCCAATTGGTTTCTATTTTGCGAAACTGTGGTACCACGAACGCCTTTACCCAGCGATCTTCAGTTTGGCCGCTTTGGGTACGGCATTAGAACAATTCGAATTTGACGGAACTCTGAGCAGGTCAGTGGGTTAGACAAACCGCTGGATGCTCTATCGACTCGAAATTAGAACTACAATCTCCTTCAGGAGTGGCCGCTTTGTCATCTGCATCCATTGATCGAAGTGAAACTCAAGACACTGCACATCCAGTTGCCGAACCTGCAAACGCGGACTCGACTCCCAAGTCGCGGCGTCGTAAAACCAGCCATCTGAAGCTGGTCCCAGAGACCGCCGCCCTCCGCGAACATCTGAAAACCGTCTGTAACGACGTGGCTTCCAAGCTGGATAAGTCGCGCCCGCTCAGCAAGGACGAAATGGAGACACTTTCGCGACAATTGCTTGAGCGCGAAAATCTGAACGAAGGATACGTCGGTTGGATCATGGTGATGCTCAGTGGAGCGTTTTGGAAGGACCAAGTTGCCGCAACCGATCCAAGTCGCCGCTTGTTCCTCCTGCCGCACTGTTTAAAACACGCCGAAGGTTGTCCAGCGGACTACGACGAATTCGGGATGAACTGCAAGAAGTGCGGCGCGTGCAGTATCGCGGACTTTCGCACCATCGCTGAAGAAATGGGCTACAAAGTCCTCGTCGCCGAAGGTTCGCCCGTCGTTCTAAAAATCATTGTCAGCGGCTATGTCGATGCGATTGTCGGTGTCGCTTGTTTAAATGTTCTTGAGAAAGCTATCGATAAGATTCTGCTCTCAGGCATTCCTTGCATGGCTGTGCCGCTTCTATCGAGCGACTGTCGAAATACCAGCGTCGATCAAGATTGGGTGCTGGAAATGATCCAGGCTCGGGCGGCTGCTCCCCAGCAAGTAACGCGCAGCTATGTGCATCTGCTCCGAGCCGCAAATGACATGTTCCAAACCGACCGCTTTGACGAGTTGGTTGTGCGTTCACGCCAAAGCCGACCACTCGTCGACGATGCCAAAGATCCGCTTGCGGGCATCGATCCAATCGCTTGCACAGAAACACTGGCCCTAGATTTCGTCCGCCGCGGCGGCAAGTACTCGCGCCCCTTCATTACGCTTGCCACCTACGATGCTCTGACTGGCGGAAAAGGTTCTCTGCCTGATGGCGCCGACGCGATCACTCGATATCCCATGTCGGTACTTCGAGCCGCGATGAGCATCGAGATGTTCCACAAAGCCAGTTTGGTTCACGACGATATCGAGGACGACGATTGCTACCGCTACGGTCAAGCCACCATGCATCGCCGCTTTGGTCTGCCAACGGCGATCAACGTAGGCGATTACTTGATCGGTTTGGGATATCGTTTGGTCAGCCGCGAAGCAGCCGCTCTCGGGCCCGAAGCCGCCAACGACATCCTCGATTGCTTGGCCGGCGCACACACTCGGCTCGCTGAAGGTCAGGGAGCTGAATTGCTTTGGCGGGACGCTAAAGACAAACGCCTCACACCGCTCGATGCATTGAAAGTTTACGCACTGAAGACATCGCCCGCTTTCGAAGCCGCTTTGTTTACAGGTGCAAGACTAGCTGGCGATGCGACTCACTTGTCCGAGCCGATTCGTCAATTCTCTCGCAATATCGGCGTCGCTTTCCAGATTCTCAACGACCTCAACGATTGGGAAGGCGATGAACATAACAAGTTGCTCGCCGGCGGAGACGTCCTCGGTGGCCGGCCGACTTTACTGTGGGCTCTCGCTCTGGCTAGTTTGAACGAAGCCGATCAAACAGAGTTACTGTCACTGGCCAGTCATGATTGCGAACTAAGCGAAACCGATCGGATCAACCGCGTCGAACAACTTTATCGCAAAGCTCGAGTTTTTGAGCAAGCCAATCGTTTGATCGACAAGCACGAACAACGGGCTTTGGAAGTCATCGGATCGCTCGAGTCGGATCCGCTCCAGCGAATGTTGCTTTATCTCGTCGACACTGTGTTACAGCGGCACGAGCCCGCCGCTCCCACGTTGGTTACAATGACTCATGTCGGAACTCTTCCCATTGTGGCCTCCAATTGAAACCCGAAACGGAGCGCTACGTGACCGAGGCCAATCCGCCAACTGCCCGCACGCCGTCTAGTTCAGATGTGGAGCTCAGCGATCTTATAGGGTTGTTCTACGCTGACTCAGACGAGCTTGGGCAATTCAAACAATGCGACAAGTCCTCGGTGCCTAGTCCGTACCGGAAACTGTTGGCGCACGATGCTCACATGACGGTAACTGTCGAAGAACGTCACGGCTGTGCGGTATCCGTTGAAGTTCTTGAAAGCCATGAATCAGAAGCACATTATCTGAGAAAGATTCTGCTGCGGCGTTCGAGTGACAATCGGGTAGTTCAATTCGGTATCGTGCGACTCAAGTTGGACGCGATCGACGCCGAGGCTCGCGCTGAAATTCTCGCCAAGCAGACTCCCCTTGGCCGAG
>JANODD010000122.1:0-11830 GCA_031412515.1 Planctomycetia bacterium
CGACTTTGGCCCCAGTCAGCGCTCGGGTCGCACCTCTGCGTTGCCCTATCCTCTGCTGGGTTAATGGAAACATACAACGTAAAATAATGTCCCGCAAACTATTGACAAACCAAAGTTTTTCATAGAAGTGGCACACGAATCACATATGCGCGGCATCAAAACTAGCCCTCAGGCTCAGGAACAACATAAAATGCACTTTCGATTGCCTAAGAAATGTTTCACAAAGTTGCCTTTGCGCCTTGTGGGTGTCCTGCTCACGATGCTCATCGCCGAGCCAGAAATGCTCCGCGCAGAAGATGTCGGCGAGCGATGGGGTACCGAAGAACGCGAACGCGAGTATTATCCGATCGTAAGCATCCCGTTGCCGAAGGACATCGTTATCGAGGCTGGTGCTTTTGCAATACTGCCCGATGGGCGAGTTGCTGTGGGCACTCGGCACGGTGATATTTTCTTGATGGATGGCATCGACGCACCGAAGCCCGCTCCTGCATTTCACCGCTTCGCATCGGGGCTCGACGAGATCTTTGGATTGACATGGAAGGAAAACGCCTTCCGCGTAACGCAGAGTTGCGAGTTGACTCGAGTCAGTGACTCGAATGGTGATGGCGAGGCCGATCGGTTTGAGACCCTATCTGACGCATGGGGTTATGCGAACTACCATGAGTACGCCTTCGGCTCGAAACTCGACGTTGACGGAAGTCAGTATGTTGCGCTTGGACTGTCCGCGTCGTATTACTCCCATGCCTTGAATCGTGGCTTCATCATGAAGGTCGCTGCAGATGGAAAGTCGACCGCTTTTGCAAGTGGACTGCGCAGCCCTGCCGGAATCGGTTTCGGTGAGCATGGTTCGCTTTTCTACATCGAGAGCCAAGGTCCGTGGAACTGCTCATGCAGTTTAAAGGCCGTGTCGCCACATAGCTTTCACGGCCATCCCGCTAGTTTTAACTGGTATCCCTACTCGCCCGAGTTAGGGAAAACACCCGAGATGCCAACCCCAGGCAATCGCATCGCTACAGAGATGCACCGCGTCAAACAACTGGTGCCGTACGCGGTCATCTTTCCGTATATCCGCATGGGCAGGTCGATCACTGCCTTCAATGTCGATCGAACACAGGGTAAGTTTGGCCCGTTTGAAAACCAGATGTTTCTCGGCGATTACACGCAGTCGATAGTGATGCGAGCGACAACAGAGCAGATCAACGGTGTCTGGCAGGGGGCCTGTTATCCATTCCGCGAAGGGCTCTCGACCGGCATCCTCAATGTCGAGTTCACTCCAGGAGGCAATTTACTGTGCGGTGGAACCAATCGAGGTTGGCCAGTTCGAGGCATCAAACCATTTGCGCTCGAACGACTCCAGTGGAGCGGGAAAATGCCGTTCGAGATCAATCGGATTACGATCAAACCGGATGGGTTCAACGTTACCTTTACGAAACCAGTTGAACCGAACACAGGTAGCTCACCGACCTCTTACGCCGTTTCGGCCTTCACGCATCCCTACCACGCTGGCTACGGTGGACCAGAGATCCAGCAGCACAAGCCAGAAGTCAAGTCAGTTACCCTTGCCGAAGATGGTCTTTCTGCAAGCATCGCTCTCGAAAAGCTCGATCAGGGATTTGTATACGAGCTTGATCTCGTTCAACTGCGTTCACGCGATGGAGAGCAACTCCTACACCGCAACGCGTTCTACACTGTGAACGAGGTGCCGACTCGATGATTCAAGTCTTTATTCTTCTTTGTTGTACGCAGAAGTTCATTCCATTTGCGTGAATAGGCGATTGTGCTGCGTTTTGACCCCAGTTTTCGTGTGGAATCACGTCGCGTTAATTCCTATACTTAGGGAACCACGCTCGCAAAAGGAAGTTTATCAAATGCCAAACGAAGTAAGCCTAATGGTTACCACCGAGGGATTGACGGCACTAGCCGATATGGCATTGGCCCCCAAGAACCAGTCACGGCTGGACGATCTTCTTGCGAAAAATGTCGAAGGGAAGCTCTCTGCCGAAGAAACGAAGGAACTCGACCTTCTGCATACTATGCGTTCTTAAGAAACTGCAGTACGCCTTTTCGTCGGGATAGTTCTTTTGCAAGCTCGATACAGTAAGAGGCATCATTTTTTACGGTATTGCTTTCGCTACCATACGTTGCGCGCCGACGTCTGCTTGCCAACGATGAAGCGATTGCTGCAGTTCGGCCACTTTGCGAAGCTCGGAAGCTGACAAATCATCTTGCTCGCCAATGTCGATTTTCAGATTGAAAAGCTGCACCGTGCCGTTTTCGAAATACTCAAGCAACTTGTAATCTCCCATTCGAATCGCAGCGCCTGGGCTCTGCATGCCATGGTTACTGTAATGCGGAAAGTGCCAGTAGAGCGCAGTGCGATCCAGTGTCTGTCTCGTCCCATCCAACAACCCAGCTAGACTAACTCCATCACAATGCTGCTTGGGACGTGCAGGAAGTCCCGCCAACTCCAGGATGGTTGGGTAAAGATCATTGCTAATGGCAGGTTCGTGACAGTCGAAGCCTTTCACCAAAGCATTGGGCAACTTGACAATCATCGGCACCCGGATACCACCTTCGTAAAGCCAACCCTTCGCGCCTCGCAAAGGCAGATTCGATGTTGAATAAGCTACATCAAGTTGGTCCTTGCCGACAACACGTGCCGGGTTACCAAAGTTGGCCGCGGACATTCCTCCATTGTCTGAAATAAATACGACGACCGTGTTTTCGTCCAGCTGTAATGCCTTGAGTTTCGCGACAATCCGTCCGAGGCTTTCATCCATGGCGGTGACCATCGCAGCAAACTGTACGTTATCCTGACGCTGCTTGATTTTAACAGTCCGCTGAGGAAGAACTTTGTACCCGGACCACTCTGGCTTTTCCATCCGCATGGTCAATTCATTGCGAGACAAAGGAGGATCATCCGGGTTACCCTCTAATACGAAATTTTCTCTAGCCTTTGATTCCATCGACTTCAGCTTCGCTTCGTAACGCTTCACCAGATCATCTCGACCTTGGATTGGATCATGCACAGCGAAGTGTGACAGATACAGAAAGAACGGTCGTTCTCGATTGGCTTCCATGAAGCGTTCGGCTTCATCGGTTAAACGATCCGTAAGATAATCGCCTGGTTTGTCTTCCAGTCCATCGAGTTCAAAGGGTGCGTGGAAGCCTATCTTGGGCCAACCTTTGTTCCAACGGGGAATTTGGATATCAAAGCCTTGCGAGGTAGGTCCGAAAGGTTCTTCACCCAAATGCCATTTTCCGATATGCGCCGTACGGTACCCATGTTCCTTAAGGGCCTCTGCCAGCGTTAGTTCTTCAAGGGGAAGTTGTTGCACATAGTTTGGTGCGAGCAAGGTTTGGAAAGGAAAATCCTTTCGGCCCGGTAGCCAATCGGTCAGGTGCAAACGCGCCGGGTATTTGCCAGTCAGAATGCTGGCGCGGGTTGGCGAACAAACATGACATGCGGCGTAGGCTTGTGTGAATCGAACGCCATGGGATGCCAATGCATCTATATGCGGCGTTTCGTGGAAGGGACTGCCGTAACAGTTCAGGTCACTCCAGCCGAGATCATCCACAAGAAATAAGATAATGTTTGGTGGCTGCTGCTCAGCAAACAGACGAGGGTTTACGAACAAGAAAGCAACGCAAATCAGAAGCTGAATCAGGCCGAAACATCCGCTAGGCATCATCTGTCTCGTCTCTTCTTTGCAGGAATATCGACAAGCATCGCTAATGGATCACCCATTCTAACCTAAGATGTTGGGCGACATCGTACTTATCAAGGTAAAGCAATTGAAGGTGCTGAAGTCACTTTCACAAGCCAAGCTGGAAACTCGACAGCCGTTGGCAAGACAGACAGTGCGGGTCGCTTTCATTTGACAACACATATTGAAAAAGATGGAGCGGTGGCGGGCCCACAGGTTGTTTCGATTCGTCGAGTCGACGTCATCGACAAAACTCCTAAGGATGTCGATGTCTCTGCCGGTGGTGTTGCTCTCCCACCCGAGATCAAATGGATCATTCCTGAAAAATACTCGATACCTGCTAAGTCAGGTCTGACTGCGGACGTTACCGAGTCTGGCCCGAACGACTTCAAATTCGATCTCAAGTGAGCTCAGTATCCAGTCGACACACGCTGTTTCTGCGCTCCTTCACCGTGTATGAAGCGAGCATACGAGCTTACGTTCGACGGCTGCTGCCCGCGCGGACGGATGCTGATGATGTTATGCAAAGAGTCGCGTTGGTGCTATGGGATAAATTCGATCAGTTTCGGGAAGATGGGGATTTTCGAAAATGGGCCTTCGGAGTGGCCCGGTACGAAGTGCTGGCTTGGTTGCGCGATCATGGTCGCGATCGCCTGGTGCTCGCCGGCGATGTGGCGGAGATGATCGCGAGCGAGTCTGTCGAGCAAGAGTCTCTGTTCGAGCAACAGCGCACGGCACTTCAGCTCTGCCTCGAGAAGATCGGTTCGAATAACCGACAATTGCTTCTCGATAGTTATCGATCAGAAGTGAAGATTCAAGCGGTTGCGGCCACCAGTGGTAGATCAGTCGGTGCCTTTTACCAATGGTTGCATCGAATGAGACGGATTCTCTTGGATTGTGTTCAACAAGAATTGGCAAAGTAAGAAAATGCGTATGAATGATCTAGATTTCTTGATCAATCGATATATCGACGGACTCGCCTCAGAGCATGAGGTCGCGCAACTAAACGAGATTTTGCGGCTGGACGCGCAGTCGAGGCAGATGTTTGCAGAGCACCTAAACCTCGATTCAGCTTTGGCCGAAAGTGCAGCCGGATTGCCTGGAAAACAAGCAGCGATAGAACATATTCTCCAACTGAATCAGCAGGCTTTGTTTTCCAATGCAATCGCGTACTCAATATCCGCGGCATCCTTTGCGATCGTGCTTTCCATTGGAACTTGGCTTTGGTTGGCCAACTCAACGAGAAGCCCAGTCGCAGCCATGCAAGTTGTCTCCGACAGTGACAGTTCAGAAAAGAGTGTCTCAAGCGTGGCGGATTTCGTCGATGAGGCCGGGGCCAAGTTCGCTACCGACCGTGGGCCAATCGGAAGAAAATTCGAACCGGGAGATTACGAATTGGTCGGTGGGGTGGCCCAACTGCGGTTCGCCTTAGGCGCTGAACTGATTTTCAGTGCGCCTGCTCGCTGGACGATCTTGGATTCGATGCATGTGCGTGTCGAGTATGGAAAGCTGCGAGCGATCGTTCCACCTTCAGCCAAAGGGTTCTCAATCATGACGCCCGATGCGGAGTATATCGACTTGGGAACCGAGTTTGCCTTAGGTGTTGATCAAAGTGCTGGCGCAAGCGATCTTTATGTTTTCGATGGTCAAGTGAATGTGGCAAATAAAACGTCGAAACAAGTGATGCAAGAGGTCTTCGAAGGTGAATCCAATCGCTATTGCCATGGCGTTGTTGCGACCGCTCCCGCGATGAATTCTACCGACTTTCCCACTCCCAACCAAATCGGCTTGGTGCGGTGGCAGAGCCATGTCAAACAACTACTCAAAGCCCCAGGGCTGATCGCTTTTTTCCCGTTTCACAAAACGAGCGATGAATCGGTTCTGAAAAACGAACTCAAGCACGCGGAACATGCCATCCCGAACGGACGAATCGCAGGGGCTCGTTGGGTGTCGGGGCGCTGGCCAGGGAAAGACTCGCTGCTCTTTGATGGGGACAATGAATGTGTGGAATTGAATGTCCCCGACGAGTTTCGAGAGTATACCATCGCGGCGTGGATCAAGATTGATCGTTTGGATTATGAAATGAATGCAATCTTGAATTCAGATGACATGGAAGACGGTGATGTGCATTTTCAGATTACCAGACAAGGACTACCCAAGGGAGGCGTTCAGGGGACAAACACGAATGATTCCTTTATCGGCGATCCACTGCCTATCGGGAAATGGGTGCACGTGGCAATCGTGATTTCCTCACTAGACCATACTCGACAAGTGTATGCGAACGGAAAACTGGTTCGGAAAGGAACGATGAATCGCGAAGTCCTTATCAAGCCAAGTTTATGTCGGCTGGGCAACTGGTTACCAGCAGAAAAGTACTTGGAAAAAAGAACTCGCGCCTTTCGTGGTCGAATGGATGAGTTGGCGATTTGGAATCGTGCACTTCTCGAGAGTGAACTTCGCCAGATGTTCGAAGCCGGAAGGCCAAATGTCCTCGACGTGGACTAAGGACAAGCAACGAAGAAGCTAGTGCTTTGTCCAGATTAGATTTTGGGGGAGCGGAATGCGTCAAGCATTTCGGTGGATTTAATAAAATCTCAATAACCGAAAGCCTTGACGGCTTCCGCTACCTCATTGAATCGCGGATACGCAATCGATCAACCCTTTCCAGAACACTTGGAGAAGAAGGAATGCGAGCACGAAGTCAGAGCATGTCGCTTGGGGTAGCGCTTGGTGTGGCGGTTCTCTTGATCATCGCAGCATCGACCTTCATCGGTTACCTTTGGATTGGCCAACCGAAATCGGTTAGAACCGACAAGACCTACTCGGCAGCGAAAGCAGCCTTTCAAAGGGGCAATCATGCGGAAGCTCTTTCAATCTGTAAAGCGTTGTTGCCGAAGCAGAAGGACACCCCGCAACTTTTGTTGATGGCAGGCGAGTCAGCTTCTCGACTGAAGCAATACGATGAGGCGATTGAACTTTACGATCGCATCCCGGATTCAGTAGGTAACGATGCGGCCATTGCAAGGTGGGCTGCAGGTGAGGTGACGCTACAAATGGGGCAGATGTCTGCGTCCATGCAACGTATGGAACAATCCCTTGCACTTGATGCGGGAATGGACAAGGCCCGTGATCGATTGATCTACTTGCTCAATTTGTCTGGCCGCAGATGGGATGCTTTTCCCCATTTGTTCGCCATGGTGCAGCAGAATCGATGGTCTGTCCAGCATTTGTTGTACTTGGGAAACATTGCGATGCCCGTTGAGAACGAGAAGGAACTCAAGGAGTTTCTCACTGCATCACCGCAAGATCGAATGCCGCTACTTGGATTGGCAAAGATTCGGCTTCGTGAAGGAGGCACCGTGGAGGCAATGAAGTTACTGTCCGAGTTGCTTGAACAGTCTCCCAAGCTCGTCGAGGCGCATGTGCAACTTGGAAAGCTACTTCAACAAGTTGCCCCAGAAAAAATCACAGACTGGAATTTTTCGCTGCCTTCCAATGCCGAATCGCATCCTGTGGTTTGTCTGATCCGAGGTGAATGGGCTCGCGATCATGGACAACCCGAAGCCGCCACAAGGTGTTTCGCTGAATCTGTGCGATTAGATCCAGACCATCTCGCGGCGATCAACGCATTGATCCCATCACTTGCGAGTCTGGGACAATCCGAACGAGCTAAGACGCTTGCGCAGCGAGCTACCCAGCTTGAGAAATTGTCCTTTGTATTCGAACGAATCATGTCCAACGAATGGGTTGGTCGCAAAGCAGTGGCAGAGCAGAAACTCTCAACTGCAGATATTAGCCAATACATGCGATCAACAGGGATGATGGATCCTATCGTAGCGGCAGCCCAACAGACTCTCGATCTGGGGCGATTCTTGGAATCGACGGCTTGGTGTCAATATGGTCTTTCGATTGATCCAGCGCAAGCTAAATTGCGACGAATTGCCGAGCTGGCAAGGCCAAACCTCGATCGTCAAACAACCCGGACGCTGCTTGAAAAGGAATTGATCGACATGCACTGGGTACAAACCCTAAAGTTTCCTGATTGGAAGTTTATCGACAACAAGTTTTCATCGCTAACGTCCAAGTCCGATCAAGGTACGCGGACCATTCGATTCACGGACGTCGGAGAGGAGCTCGATTTCACTTATTATTCTTCTCGCACCGTATTCAACGATGGACGCCGCATGTTCGAAATGACGGGAGGCGGTGTGGGTGTTCTTGACTACGACCGCGATGGCTGGCCCGACTTGTTTCTTGCGCAAGGTTGTGATTGGCCGCCTGGTTCAGATTTGTTGCACACAGATCGACTAAAACGGAATTTGGGATCGCGCAATTCTGACGTGAATTTATTCGAGGATGTGACAGATTTCGTTGGAGTTGGCGAACAGGCGTTTGGGCAGGGGGTAGCAATTGGGGGTGTGGATAGTGATGGGTTCGACGACATATATGTTTGCAACTTCGGAGTCAATCAGCTGTGGCTGAACCAGGGTGATGGGACATTTCGCAATGGTTCTGCGTTCATCGAAGCATTACCTCCGCAGTGGACAGTGAGCGCCGCGATCGCTGATCTCAATAACGACGGATTGGCAGAGATTGTCGACGCCAACTATGTCCAGGGGGACGACGTAGCAACTCGCCGCTGTCTTTCGAAAGGCATACCTCGTGCATGCTCGCCGCTCAATTTTTTGCCCGCGAAAGGGCGGTTGCTGGCCGTCGACGAAACCGGTTTGTTTCGCGACATACATGAACCATTTTCCACGGGCTCGATCCACTCGGGCAACGCCCTGGGACTGGTTGTTTTCCGACTCAAAGACCAATCTCTTCCCTCGATCTTTATCGCCAACGATCAGGTAGCTAATTTGATGCTAGCCGCAAAACCGGACGCGAGTTCCCGATTTGGGGTTCGCTACGAAGAGCGCGCTTTGCTCAGTGGATTGGCCTACGACGGCGACGGCAAAGCACAAGCATGCATGGGAGTTGCTGCAGGAGATATTAACCATGACGGGGCGATCGATTTGCTGGTTACAAACTACTATGATGAAACGAACACACTCTATCTCCAAGAGCCGAACGGTATCTTTCGTGATGCGACACGATCTTCGGGACTCGTCGCCCCCAGTTTGAAGATGCTCGGATTTGGAGCTCAATTTCTCGATGCCCAGAACGATGGCGAGGCAGACTTAGTGGTACTCAACGGGCATATCGATGACATGACACATGCAGGGATGGGGTACAGGATGCGCTCGCAGTTCTTCTTGGGAAACGGTCAATCAAAATGGTTGGAACTTAGACCGAATGAGCTCGGCACATACTTTGATTGTGAGCGACTTGGCCGCGCGTTGGCACTGATCGATTTCAATCGAGACGGTCGACAAGATTTGATTGCGACAGATCTGGAAAGGCCAACCAGCCTGGTTCGCAATGATTCGCAAGCAGGTAACTATTTGACGATTCGCCTTGTGGGTACCCAGTCGCATCGCGACGCAATTGGAACCAATGTAATCGTAACGGTCTCAGGGACTCAGAGGACACAACAATTGGTAAGCGGTTGCGGGTACATGGCAACCAATGAGAAGATTCTTCATTTCGGCCTTGGATCAGCAGAACAAGTAGACCGCGTGGAACTGGATTGGCCGTCAGGCGCTCGCGAGACTTACTCCGGCGTCCCAGCGAATACTCATTGGATTGCGATTGAAAACTTGTCGTTTACGCAGCAATGAACAAGCCGGAAGCAAACGGCGTTGTAGCAAGCAACCCCTTATCAATTATAGATCGCGATAGTTCGTGGTAGAAAATACCGTTCAGACTGAAGCAACAATCGGAAAATCTGCCCGTGGTAAGAAAAGTGAGAGCGAGGTAGGCAGTGCCCGCATGTCGTGCCGAAGACAACGAGCGTCGGCCGGGACTGCTTTCCGCTTGTCCTCCATCAGCCAACGGAATCAGCACTGGATCGATGGCCATCCCACGGCTGACTTGATAGACTTTGATGAGATGGGGCGTTCGCTTGGCGGTGTGCTTGGGGTGCAAGTACACGTGGTCCTGCGATGAAGATTCAATTCGAAGATTTTAAGTTCCAGCACCTCCTACAATCCTCTCCCAACTATGCAAACTCTACTCCTCACTTTCCTGCTCTCACTCATTACCACTTCCGTATTTGCTGCGCAGCCTAACATCGTCTTCATTCTAGTCGACGACCTCGGTCAGCGCGATCTGGGTTGTTATGGCAGTACGTTTTACGAAACGCCGCACCTGGACCGATTAGCAAAAGACGGCGCACTGTTTACGGATGCCTATGCAGCGTGCCCTGTCTGCTCACCAACCCGGGCCAGCATCCTTTCGGGCCAGTGGCCGCAGCGCACCGGCATCACGGATTACATCGGCGCGCCGACGTCCCCTGAACAATGGAAACGCAACACGAAGTCGCTACCCGCGCCGTACAGCGACCGTCTCGCACTCGACACTCCGACGCTGGCCAAGACATTGAAAAACTCCGGTTACGCGACCTTCTTTGCCGGCAAGTGGCATCTCGGGCCGGAAGGCTGGTGGCCAGAGAATCAGGGCTTCGACATCAACATGGGCGGCATCGATCGCGGTGGACCGTACGGAGGTAAGAAGTACTTTTCGCCGTATGGCAATCCACGCTTAACAGACGGACCAGAAGGCGAGCATCTGCCCGACCGACTCGCGACAGAAACAACAAAGTTCATCGAAGCCAACAAAAATCAGCCCTTCTTCGCTTACCTTTCTTTCTATTCCGTTCACACGCCGCTGATGGGGCGCGACGATTTGATTCGAAAATACGAAGAGAAACGCATGCGGCTTGGATTGCAAGAAGCATGGGGTACAGAACACCCCCGCGATGTGCGTTTGGTGCAGGAGCACGCCGTCTATGCTGCGATGGTCGAAGCGATGGACTTGGCCGTTGGCAAAGTTTTGGCGAAGCTCGATGAAATCGGACTGCGCGACAATACACTGATTATCTTCACCAGTGACAACGGTGGACTGTCGACGAGCGAAGGTTGGCCAACATCTAATCTGCCACTACGTGGGGGCAAAGGCTGGATGTACGAAGGCGGTATTCGCGAACCTTTACTCGTACGCTGGCCGAAAGTTGTCAAACCTGGCAGCGTTATCAGCACACCGGTCAGCAGCCCAGACTTTTTTCCGACGCTGGTCGATGTTGGCAATGCAAAACCACAACCCAGCCAGAAGCTTGACGGGATGAGTCTGCTGCCAGTTCTCAAAGGCGGTAAGCTGCCGGAGCGTCCGCTCTTCTGGCATTATCCGCATTATGGCAATCAAGGCGGTGCCCCCAGCGCAGCCATTCGTCGCGGAGACTGGAAGTTGATCGAGTGGCAGGAGGATGGCCGCACAGAACTTTTTAATCTGGCGAACGACCTGGGGGAAAAGAGCGATCTCGCGGCAAGAGAGCCGGAACGTGTGACGCAACTGCGCGAAGAACTGCACGGATGGCAAACGCAAGTTGGTGCGAAGTTCCCTATTGCCAATCCGCATTACGACCCCACTAAACCCAGCGGTCGCGAAGCGAAAAGACCTGCCAAACAAACAGGAACGAAGAGCTAAGTCATGCACCGGTAAATAGGGCCGCCTTTCGCTCCGAGGCTGTGAATTTATGATCGTCGCCTTTCGCTCTGCGAAAGTAGCGGTCCTAAACGCAACTTTTGCGGAGCAAAAGGGGACTAACTTCGCTGGCCTGACAGCTATTCAAGAGCGCTCCGTTCCGAGCTCTGGCTCCCTTCGCCCCGGTACTCCGGGGAGAAGGGCCGGGGATGAGGGGCCGTCGCTCCTCAATTCACGCGATAAAGATCTAGCGAGCACTTTCCATCCGGTGGTAAACCGTTAGCCCGTCGCCTGAATTATCCCGAAACAGATTTGACGGCCGACTCAGTCACTAGCAACGAACCCGTGGTCCTCTTCCTGGATCGCGGGCGTACTCGCCCGCATCCGCACCTGGCGAACAACCACTCGCAACTCAGCATGTTTGACACACGCGGTACAAACGAAAGAGGCCGTTGCAAATGCAACGGCCTCAACTTCAAAGACTCACACACCAGGCTAAAACTCGTCAGCCTAAACCGCAACTGTAAAGCAGCACTCTAATC
>JANODD010000123.1:0-17230 GCA_031412515.1 Planctomycetia bacterium
CTCTTTTGCTTCGTTTTTAACCTTACCAGTGTCCGATGGCGGCTCGGTTGCCAAACTGAGTTGGATCGACGCAAGCATGAACACTGATATCCTGGCAAATCTTAATTTCATATACGTCCGACCTATATTGAAAATTGTTGGGTCAAGTTCGTCGCGATTGAATCGCCCAGGCTTTAGATGAATCAGCTTTAGTTGCAGGCGGAAGCAGTCCCGCGTAGTAAGCATTTTGCGTATTAATCGGACGGCATGCGAGCTGTTAATTCGTTAGTCGGACCCCGTTAGTGGCGGTTACCAGGCGAAAACCGTGGTTAACGTTCGTCGACCAATTTGCGATTTGCGCTCCGCTGAACTAACAGCTCGCGTGCACCGTTCCGCTAAAAAATGCCGCCCTCTTTGCGATTACCAGAACCATGCGCTGATTAGTTAGGGTTTCTTAAAATCCGCAGGACGCAGGTGCATTGGCACTTCTGGCTTGATCTCGATCATTTCGTTGATCTTGCCCGGCTGTTTGTGAAGCTCAAAAGCGTCGTATAGATCACCGACCGCAGTTCGGGCTTCGAACCGCAACTTGCCACCATCGATGTGAATGATCTGGTACAGTTGTTGATCTTCAGCGACGCGAGGCATGAATGATTGACGTTGGTTGTTGTACATTTTAGGACCACTTACTGAGACAACATAAACAGTGCCTGTCTGTCCATCCACTTGCTGTACGCCGGTTGGAACGTTTGCGATTGTCTTTGGAATGGTCGCTGCAACGGTCTGAACTGCCACACCTCCGCTGCGAGGCGATTCAGTGCTAGTCGTAGTAGTTGCTGCTGGCGTCTTAGCTTCGCTTTCCAAGGTGTTTGGAACTTGCAAGCCAGTTCGACCATAAGAGTGATCGTGGCCTTGGAGAACTAAATCGACTTTGTACTTATCAAAGATCGGTTTCCACATCGCACGGAGCTCTGGATTGTCGCGATCTTTGGCGGTCGAAAAGATTGGATGGTGGAACGAACACACGACCCACTGGGCTTTGTTCTCAGAAAGCACCTTATCGAGCCATTCAGCTTGGATCTTTTGGTCGCGGTTACTGTCCAGACCGACTACCAAAACGTTATGGTAAACCAGTGTGAAACAGGTCTCTTCCAAGCCTACCGGACCGTTAAGCGGGAACTCAAATTGAGGGCGCCAATGGTGCGACAAGCGGCGTTTGCCGGCTTCGTCCTTCCCTTGTTCGTGGTTGCCGGGAATCGCTACGTTCGGCATCATGGCATTAACCCATGCCCCCGCGCCACACCATTCTCCCCACTCGGCGTCAGCTTCGGCAGTGTTGATCAAGTCACCCGCGTGCAGCAAAAACGCGGCTTTTGGAGCATCCGAGTAAGCTTCGCGAATCACACGCGACCACATGGATCGAATGTTATTCTGCGCGTCGCCAAAATAGATGAACGAGAACGGCTCATTGGTCGCAGCCGTCATTTCAAAGTGAAACCATTCGCTCCAATTCGTGCCGTCACCTACGCGGTAAGCGTATTTCTTTCCTGCAGTCAGATCCTTGAAGATCACTGTATGAAAGTTGGCAGTGTTTATGTCCGTTGTAAGCTCCTGAGTCGTAGCTTCAATTGGCTTCGACTTTTCAGAGAAGTACGGTGTCGCTTCGGCCTGGGTGATTTCAGCGATTCCATGGGCGACTTCAGTGGATGTTCGCCAAGACACCGCACGCGTACTTCTAGGGTCACCATTGAGCGTCAGTACAATGCGATCTGGCATCGCAGTTGGTTTGTAGTAATCGGCTGGCTTAACCGCCGCTACTTTGTGGTCATGGCCTTCGTGTGCACTTGATACGCTCATGTACGACACTGTGCTGGATGCCGCTGCGATGGAAAGCACGAGTAACCGCCGCGCAAAAACTATCTTGCTCATCTTATTGAGACCCTTCTAGTGTTATGCAAATTGCAAATTAATTGGTAACTGTTCATTCAAAACTCTTTGGCTTTCTTTCTGCAATTGTTCAACGCAACTCGGCAAGATTCGCATCTGTTCGCTTAACATGTGACGTGTTTGCGCTCGCCTTTGCTAAAAAACGCAGTTCGGGAATCTCAACGTGTTGACGCCATTGTTCAGGGGGCAGGTTCCAAGCCGGTCGACGCAGCGGCTCGCGCTGCGGCATAATCCAAACTCGCTGGCGCATTCCGAGTGCTTCCTTCATTAGGTCAACATTGGGGTCGATCATCAGTTCCGGCTTGCGACCATTGAGCGACGCCAATACAAGTGCGTGCACTGAGACGGAATTTCCCGTTGATTTTCGGTAGTCCTCCCCTAGGAAATGCGCCAATTGCAGAATCATCTCTGGGTCGCGACTAAACCTGTCAGATTGCTCGCTATTGATGAATCGGTTTATTTTTCCATCGACAACCTTACCGGTCACTTGGTCTTTAATTGCGTAACCCAAAACAACCGATTTACCACGCAACATCATCCGCCATGCAAAGTAATGACCGCGTTCATTCCAGCTTGCGTCGCCTGGATACGCATAGTGACGCAATGGCCAAACGCATTGAAAAACTACGTAGCATGCTATAAATGCCACTGCACTATTCTTCTGCAAGCTAGCATCCGTTACTTTCGTCGCGACTTGTCGCAGGTCCAGTGATGCTCCACCAAGCACGCATCGGGGCCAATCGGGGCTGAAGAAAAGCGGCGTAGCGGCCAACATAAACCACGGAAAAATATGGATGTTGAAAACCACTGAGTTCATCAGGTGAAAAACGATACACATGCCATAGGCCAGCGCTTGCGTACGCTTCCACATTAACATTGGAACCACACAAAGATCGAACAGCATTGCGACCCAAGCGAACAAGACCGCTGTCGAATCGTTCGCCAGCAATTCTCCAATAAATGGCAGGCTACTCTTCGACGCCAACATCTGCGCAACCGGTTCGCCTTGCAGCCAATCGGAATTGATCTTGGCGACACCACCAAAGAAGTACGGCAGCGCAATGTGAAATCGCAGCATCCACAAAGTCCAGGATGGAATGGTCTGATCTCTTGTGTCAGGCCATATCCACGCATCAACCGAAACGCTGCGATTCAGTGGCATCCAAGGAAGCCACCATGAAATCAAGCCAATCAAGTAATAGTGATTTTGGTAGTTCGTGCGATCCAACAAGAATACGTACGTAAATCCGATGGCAAAAATGATCGCGCTCGTACGATACAGAAAGCCAATCGCCATAAACGACGCGGCCACCCCAAGCAGCAGAAAGTGAGCGTACATGCCGCTGGCTGGCCAAGGCTTGACCCAATCGAACAAATAATAGGTGAAGTGAAACTCGGGTTCGATGTAGGTACGCGTTACGATACCTTGAGCTAGATAGTCCCAGGCCCAATTCACCATCAACGCGCCAAACAGAACTCGAAAGAAGATTGCGCTCGCGCCGTCGACCGAGCAAAAGAGAAACCGTGAAAGCGAACTTTCCGGCACCTCGTAGGTGGAGCGCAACGCATTGATTGCTGGCGAGTTCTCGATCATGCGGACGAAGCATCCAATCGATAAGAGTTTCAACACCACCAAAGAGCGTCAATCGTGACGCCACATTTCCTTCAACTTCAAAAGGCAACCATCCCGGCCCGACCTAAAGGACTCTACTTGGAAGTTGCTTTGTTGATTGCTGCCTCTTCCAACGCCTCTAGCTCATCTTGAGTCAAAGGAGCTTTCTTCTTACTAACGGGCAAAGCAAAGGTGAATTCATTCTTTTGGCCACTCTTCACTTCAACTTCGATCTTTTCGGTTTTGGAATTGAACTCGCAAGGGCACTTTACTTTTGGGTGATCCTCAGCATGGGGTGGCATAACATGAACTTGGTGCTTTCCGACGACGGCACCATCTTTCGAGCCATAAGTGGAAATGAAAAACTCGCCGTTCTCATTGCAATCTGCGAAACCTTGCTTACCGGTCATCGCCGACTCACCTGATTTCAACGGCTCGAAAAAAACCATCGCATAAGCAACAGGTTTTCCCTCACAAGTCACCTTTCCAGAGACCGCAGCGACTGGGAAATCACTGCCCCCACAGCCCAATACGCAAACGCCAAGCAAAAAAACAATACAGCTCAGGAATCTCATTGCAGTTCTCTAAAATAAAATGTTCAACTATGCGGGACCAATCTACTTTTCGCTAATCCGCTGGCCCGCTACGAGCAAGCGGTTCGCACGAGTACAGTCGCAAAACTCGCAGCGCTTTGATATGCGCCGCCTTACGATGGAATCTTACTGCCACTGACCTAAAGGGTTTCCATCGTTCTTGTCATTTAGATCGCTATTCGTCTGCTGAGATAGGCTCTCGCTGATAAACTGAACCGAGCCATCACAGAAGACAAATTGAGCTCCACCCGTGTGATAGCTGAAGGCACAGTCGTCGTTAATCGCGGTTACCATGGTGTTGGTGTTGCACTGGCAATTGATTGGCGAATTGAATCGACCGTTCGTTCTTATTGATTCATCAGTATTGGGGGCTGCAATCCACAATGGCCAATCTTCGAAAACGGTTGGTGCGGTTCGGCTGTTGCCCGTCAGATAGGTTGACTCTGCAATCAACACAGTATTGCTAAGTCCATCGGTGATGTCCGCGAATCTCGTGTTGGACGGATTCTCCCAGAGTTTGTGAAGCACACCAAAATCGCCACGGTTACTTCCGCCGGCACCCTTGTAATCGTTGGTTGCATAGCCAATACATGGCTGACCAGAACTAGGCGGTACGGCTCCGACCGGTGGAACAAGATTCTGGCTTCCAGGAATTTGCCAAGTTGCGGGAACAATATCGGGGAGTGCCGAAGAAGGGCATCGGTAAACGGAAATCTTGGTCGCGCCGCCGGGGATCACGGGATTGGAAGGGTTGGCAGTGCGGTACCTTTTCATGATCCCATACGTTCCAAGGGGAATACCAGCAGCCTTGGTTGTGGCGTCCAATTGATTGTACAAACCCGATTGCTCCAAATATGGAAGAATGGCTACTGCCCACGAGTATCCATCATCTTGCTCGCCGGATGGATCACGTCCGGCGGGCGTTGAACTCGCACCCATCATCGCGCTTGGTAGCTTCTTGAACGCAGATTCATAATTGTGCATCGCCAATCCCATTTGTTTGAGATTGTTCCCGCAACTCATACGGCGGGCTGCTTCGCGAGCAGCCTGTACGGCTGGCAGTAAGAGCCCGACCAGGATGCCGATGATGGCAATCACCACCAGCAGTTCCACTAGCGTAAATCCAGTCTTGGGACTGTGCTTTTTCATAGCGCTAACTCCGATTTTTCTTAGATCGTTCGAGGAATCAACAATAGCAAACTAAGCCCGTTGCGTTGCAACTTTGCAGTCAAACCGAGCGTCTCGAGCTAGTAACGTCTTGAAGAACTCGCGGTCAGCTTACTGCTAGCTTTACGAACCCACTTAGAGCCGGATATGATGACGAGCAATCATTAAGATTTCAGTGCGTTTCTCGTTAAGAAAATATGAAGAGTTCGGCGCTGGAGTTTAGGGAGCACCGAACGCCTCAAATCAGGTCCTTAATTGAGCCTCGGCACCGTAGGCTTTTTTATCAGTACAAAAACTGTACTGTCCGCGAGCGGCGATTTCGAGATGCGGGTCGGCTCGACACCTCCTGATTTCTTAGATTTAAATTGAGACAAAGCTTGGCTATCTCGGATACGCGGTCGTGATCGTCGCAAAGACTTGGATGAAGAAGGATGTTGAGTTGCTCCCTTACTTTCAATCGACTTTGCTGATTGCTGCCCTGCTGTCGGTCGTATGTCTGATGGCGGCGTTGGTTTACTTTCATCGAGTCTTGTCCGCGAAATCGGATGTATCAACCTCTGAAGTCATTCCGACACCCGTAGAACAGCCTGTTTGATGATCGATCTTTTCTGGAAGGCGAAGAGTTCAATGAGTTACGTTGAGACAATTTTGGATCTGCTTGAATCGCGTGGCGATTCGCAGTATGGGGGCGAAGCTGTCACACAGCTTGAACATGCACTTCAAGCTGCCACGTTTGCTGAACGTGCCCATGCAAGCCCGGCTCTCATTGCCGCTGCACTGTTGTATGATATTGGCCACTTGTTGCATAACTTGCCTGACCATGCACCGGATGAGGGTGTTGATGATCATCACGAAACGAGCGCTGGTAATTTCCTCCGAAAGCACTTTCCGTTGGCGGTAACCGAGCCCGTCCGACTGCATGTTGCCGCAAAGCGTTACTTGTGCGCCGTTGAGCCCGGCTATATGGAGCAGTTAAGCCTGCCTTCTCTTGTTAGCTTGAGGCTTCAAGGAGGGCCAATGACTTCTGACGAAGTTGCAGATTTCAAAAGCCTAGCTTACGCAGAGGACGCAGTTGTATTGCGAAAGTGGGACGATGAAGCCAAGATTCCAAACCTCGTTACACCGCCCGTTTCCCATTTTGCGACGTATCTTCGAGAATCGGTGTTGAACTCCGGTAGCTGAGTTTAGACATTTATCCGCTGTGGTCAGCTACTGCGTCTACACAGCTACGCGACAATGCACTTGATTGCAACCTTCAATTCTTGAGTTACTAATCAAAAATTCACGAAATCTTAATTGTCGGTTTTACAATTGGATGCTCGCCTACTTGAAAGCAATTTCCAAAAGCTTGGCGAAAGCGCTGCGCCAACTGACGCACCAAGTTGTACGGCAACTGGCGGCCAGACTTGCAAGAATGCAAAGAAAACGCTCACCAATCCGATGTAAACAATTGCCGAAGCAACTACTGGAGATCCATAGCGCATGCAAAATTGAACAAGCCAATGGGTTGAGTTCATGTTTAGATGCTTCCTCACTCCAGCTGATGCTTTATCTGTTTGATAGCGGAAGCGGGAGTCTAATCGCCTGCATCCGTTCTTTGAAGATTTAATGAAACCGCATGTAACTACAAATTAAACACTAGCAAGTTTGCGAATGGCGGCTAACCTAACGATTGAATAACTTGTTGTTTCATGAGAATCAATTTCGCCGTTGCGCGGATTGGAGCTTCATCTTGACACGTGATCCTGGTTCGACTCCAGACCAACCCAATCGTCGGCGAGCTCGCCATAGTGTATCGAGTCGAGATCTTTGCGACTCAGTGACAATCTGCAAAGGCAAGGGTTTCTATCGGATTGAGGTGCTATACCGTCAAGTTTTGACGGCTGAATACTTTATAGTAAAGGGGTTTCCTAAACCCAGCTACTGGAGCGTGTTGACGAGCGAAAATGATTTTCATAGTGAACATCATTTCAAATCACTGACCGCGGCCAGAGACTTTTGTGTAGAACAGTCGATTTAATAAACAGAGCCTAGATTGTTAAAAGTCCGCTGAGACCGTGAAAAATGGTTGCATAGCACTTTCTGCCGCTACCTTAAACGGTAGGCTGCTACTAGTCGGTGAGTTCAGAAGTCGCAACGATCTTTCCTGGAGGCGTCAGTCAAATTATGTCCACGAACCTCAGCGTCACGAATCAGTCACACTTCTTGATTGAGTGCCGAGTCTGCAGTCGTCCATTGACGGTGCGAAAAGATCTGATCGATGAATTAGTCGTTTGTCGTCATTGCAACTACGAGTTTGTTGCGTTCGATCCGTCGTGCTCGTCCAAAACGACATCGAGCGCTGAATTTCTTATCCGCCGCGTAGACAAATTGATCGCGAGATGTCGGCAGCAAGCACGTTACAAAGCCGAATATCCAACCTAATTTGCCAGAGAAGAACAATTTTGAGTTGAGAATGCGAGTTTCTTAAAACAATCTTCGCAGAATGCGCCTGGTAGACTGGTTGTTGCAGCAATTCTAATAGGCGTTTGAAACTGCTCCAACTAAGATCTCGACTAAGTAAGGGAGCTGCATCTCAGAACACGAAGACACCCATCGCCGCGATTGCTGACGCATCGAACTACCTTAACCTAACGGTCAATGAGAACTTTTGAGTAACCACGAAGTCTCTAGGCTATGCCAGGCGTCCTGCGTCAGCAACTTCATTGCCATGCCCGGCAACGTCGGCCAGCAAAATGCGAACAACAATTCCGCCTACGCACAGCGAAAGATAATGAACGTCACTTTCGACATTGCGAACTATTCACCGCGTCGTCGATATTTTGAAGAGTACGGTGCCGCCGAACCTTGGCTGCGGTCGATGAATTTAGTATCACCATTTTCGGTTTCGCGAACTATTGTCGTGAAGGGGTCGCCTGTATAGCAAACTTCAGCGAAGTAGGTAAATACAGCTGAGTTTTCAGTAACGAACATCGGAGCCAGTTTCCCCGCGGTGGTCGTATAGCTGAAGCCGCCGAGGATTTCACTTTGTCCGCCATCGCGCGTAACGACCAGCGTTCCGCCGCGTTCGGTCTTGTAACCAAGAGCCCAGAATTTACCACCGTTGTTCGTGATGTGAGTCCCTTCGTTTTCAACGTTTAACTGTCGCGCCCACACGCTCTGCGCTGAGTTAATTTGCAGATTGTCAGTCGTGACATCCTCAAAAAAAAGATCGCCATGCATGCGACAGTCAATGACGCGAGTTCCCAAGCTTCTCAGTACAACGGCGCGAGAAGTACTAATCTGTACGCCGCCATTGATACCGAAAATATGTTCAATTGCGACAACCTTCGCATCGCCGTTGTCAACAATTAGATCTGGCTTTGAGTTGCTGTTGTGATCAATCCAGGCACCCGCACCTAGAAAACGACGAACTTTAGCACGTATGCGAACAGGCTGTGTAAGATTATAAAAACCGGGTAGGAACACGGTGGTTGCGCCGGAGTCGATCGCTTTCTGGATGGCAAAAGAGGAGTCCATCTTTCCAGTTGGATCAGCACCAAAGTCATCCACAACGGCCCAAGTGGTTAGATCATCGGGCTCAATGTCTGGAGTCTCCTTAATCGGCAGCCTTAGGGAACCAAAATTCGATCCAAACGGACTGGTCGCCTCGTGAGAACAATATTCAGTTATCGTCGGTCCTTCGCTACCGAGTCTATCTTGGCCGGTGATTCGAACGGCTGCATACCAATCGGGCGTTTTGACATCGCCGATCGCTCTAGCATAACCAGTTGTCTCGACGTCGCGAGCGAATATGCGCCCTCCATTGTAGTTGATCATCGCCGGAAACTGGTTCGCACCTTTGAGCCCTTTAAGCGAAGAGTCCAAAAGGGTAAACGTCCCGTAGCTTCGAACTGCTGGCACGGCGTTTTCGCTGAGCAATCCGTGGATGCTGATCACTTGACCTTCATTGTCAAAACCAAACTGCTTTTGATTTCGAATTGTAATATGTTCAAACGTCTGGCTGTTCACCGTTCGCGAGGTTGCAATGCCTCGCTGAAATCCGATGACTTCGCAATTGCGAACAAGCAGCGGCCCGTTCATGTCGCGATGACCGAGATCGAGTCCGATAGTTCCACTATTTTTTCCTGCTACTATGCGGCAATTGCGAACCGCCCCGACGTTATTTGAATAGAATTGCAAACCAATTGCGCTCGGATTGTCGTCGCCTACATCGAAGGTCATATCCTGTATGTAGTTATGGAACCAATCCGCTGATCCGAACCCTCCGCACCACATGACGCTGGCAGGTTTGGCGGGGTCCGTGAAAGTCGCACTTTTAAGTCGAATGATTGTTTTCGTCGCGTTCTGGCCTTGGAGGAAATTCATTCCCCAAGCTTCTTTGCCTTCCGAATTCTGCTTGGACCAGTTGAGCGTTTTTGAAATTAGGTAAGTACCATTGGGAAAGTACAAAATCCTATGCTGCCCCATCACGTCCGCGAGTGCGCGTTGAATCGCTTCGGTGTCGTCTGTGAGTCCATCTCCTTTGGCTAGATAGGGTTCTCGCATGACGTTGACGACCGATACATGCTCGGGATACTTAACACTCGTGTTCACGTCGAACGATGCGCCAGGTCCGGACAACTCGGCGGCTCGCGTTGCGCAAGTGATATTCGTGATGAATGTGGCGGCTACCAAGCCAAGAAGCCAAGGACTAGCATTATAAAAGCTGAAGATCATTTGACAAAGCCTTAAATGAGCAATCACTTTGCACGCATCGGCAACTTGCTCTTGCAAGGGTCTCGCGCCACCGCTTCGGAAAGGCGTAAAGAATGGGTCTCATCATTTCGCCACGTATTCGTCACGTTTGGCATCGCGCTCAGCAATCACTGAAGGGGGTACCTATTAGCATATATCAACGATAGGCGTCCTGCCAGTTGAGCGGCCTAACTGCCGATTCAACGCAAGCACGCTCTTCTTGCGATAGCAGGCAAGCGTTGTAGGCCAAAATGAAGCAATGCAAGTAGACCACTAACAAGTGAAAGCAAGGGGATCGAACCGCGCGTTCTCGTGCTTCGCATACGAGTTCAGGCAATTGCAACTTGCGGCATTTCAGGTGTTGCCAACTTCGAGGCTTCCACGGGGTGCGGCTGCAATTTGACGACTAGTACAGGACACGGTGCAAGTCGAGTGACGTGTTCTGCGACAGAGCCAAGCATCAGCCGGACGAGGCCGGATCGACCGTGCGAACCGATTACGATCAATTCAGCATTCAATTCCCTGGCACGCTCTGCAACGACCGAACCGGGATCGCCGAAACGAACATCCTTTTGAACTTTTCCAAACTCACGTTCTGGTAACTGGTGCTTCATGCTTTCAGTGGCTTGTTTTAATCGTTCTTCATCATCAATTATGCCCCATGCGACGCCCGGCTCAGTAGGCGTTATGAAAGGAAGCACATGCAAGCAATGCACTGCACCAGAGTCGCTCGCCAGTTCGAGCGCCTTTCTCAATGCGTGCATGGCATGATCAGAGAAATCAAACGGAACCAAAATCGGTCTGCAAATTGTCCAGGACATAATGCACCTTTCGTGTGTCAAAGTAGTTGAGATGCAAACTACACATCATTTTTCATGCCGAAACTAGCCAATTCAAAATCTCTGGAATTTTCTCAGGTAAAGAGCATCGAACTCACGCAAATGCAGAAATCGCTCACTAACTAGAGCGATTCTGCTCGCCTTGATCGCCTGGAAACTGAAGTAACTGTTCGCAAACAACCAGCCTCGAACGGCCTCTAAGCCCCCAATCTAACTAGAAGCAAACTGACCTTTCGTGCATCTCCCTGTTTCATTAAACTCCCACACGATTGGTCTACCTTTTAGAGGTCGAGCGATCGGAAGTTTTGGGAACATTGGTTGATTGGGAAGGATCGCGATCATGGATGTTTTTGCCCTTCATGAGATGACGGGCGGCTGGATAGCGGGTGATTTCGAACCATGTGTTCTTAAGACACAGGACTTTGAAGTGGCGATCAAGCACTACGAAGCAGGTGCTAAAGAGTCATCTCATCATCACAAGGTCGCCGAAGAAATCACGGTCATCGCAGCAGGACGCGTGAGAATGTTTGATCGAGTTTTCGCTTCAGGAAGTATCGTTCGCATTGAACCTGGTGAATCGACCAGTTTCGAGGCACTCGAACCGACAATTACCGTCGTGTTAAAACGTCCCAGCGTTAGGAACGACAAATACATCGATTAGTCAGTTGAATACCTGCGAAAGGAATTGCAGATGTTACAGATAGTAGTGCCGATGGCAGGTCGCGGAAGTCGCTTCGCCAACGCGGGTTTTGCACTGCCAAAACCATTCATTCCAGTTCATGGAATCCCCATGATCAAGCTAGTGATCGAGAACCTCCGTCCTCAGCAGGAGCATCGGTTCTTGTTCCTATGCCTGGAGGAGCACCTTCGAAAATATCCCGTGGAGGAATTGCTCAAGAGAGCATCACCCAACTGCGAGATTATACCGGTCGAAGGCGTAACGCAGGGTGCCGCTTGCACAGTTCTACTGGCCCATGACTACATTAACAACGACGATCCTTTAATGATTGCCAACAGCGATCAATGGGTGGACGTCTCTATCGATAAATATCTTCAACAGTTCGACGACGCAAACGTCAGCGGATTGATCATGACGATGGAAGCCAATGATCCTAAGTGGTCTTTCGTCCGTTTGAATGATCAGCGAAGGGTTGTCGAAGTAGTCGAAAAGAAAGTTGTTTCCAACGAAGCGACGGTTGGTATCTATAACTTTCGACATGGTTGCGACTTCGTGTCCGCTGCCGAGAAGATGATTGCACAGGACCAGCGAGTCAACAACGAATTCTATGTTGCTCCAACTTACAATCTCCTGATCGCCGAGGGCAAAGAGATCCGCTTTGTGAATATCGGCAAGGAACGGGACGGTATGTACGGTCTTGGAATCCCTGAAGACTTGGAATATTTCTTGGGCTGTGAAGCTGGCCAAAAGGCAATCCGTCCATGGGCCAATGAACCTGCTACGCGACGCGCTGCATAGACGAAAAACGACCTTTTAGGAACTTCGTGATGCCAAAGCTTTTCAGGAAGCCAATGCTAAAGAAATCAGCTGCAGGTGACTTCGATGCAATGCGCGATATGTCGCCGGCAGACCGTCTAATTTTCAATCTACGCTTGGCTGAACAGTCGGGCGATTTACCGATAGAGCATTTTCGCGAACTGACGCAAACGCTCTACCGGTTGGCTTCGAATGATTTTCACCGAGCCGCAAACCTCGGCTTGTCGCAGATCTCTCATGGCCAAGACGCAATTGTCCGGAACCTAATGGAGACGGTAATCGGCGACACTCCTTTTACGTTGTTCGATATCGGCGCCAGTGATGGCTGGTTTATTGATCGAGTAGGCAGTTATCCATCTGCGAAGTGCATTGTTGCGTTCGAGCCCATTCCGGCGATGCTTGAACAACTGAACGCCAAAAAAACTCAGTGGCCTCACATAACCGTCGTTCCAAAAGCAGTTGGCGCTTCGCCAGGAAAGTACATGCTGAACGTCTACAACCGGGTCAGCGGCCTTACTTCGCTGCTCGAATTTGAAGAGAACTACCACTACCTCGGAGAGTGGTTCGACGCAAACGATCGCCAGCAAATCGAAGTCGACGTCATCACTCTGGACGATTACCTGCAAGCCAATCCAGAATCGGCGCCGACAGAAGATATCGCCATGAAGATCGATGTGCAAGGGTTTGAGGAACCCGTTTTGAAGGGTGCTTCGCAGTTACTCGCGAGCGGTCGTGTTAAAGCGATTCTTATCGAGTTGGTAACACGTCAGAAGTATCAGGATACCATCACGATTTTACCAGCACTGACGTATCTGGATCGCTTAGGGTTTTCACTGTACGACGCGCATCCTTTCTATCGCGAGCGAGGCATGGTGTTCCAAGAATGTCATACCGGTCGTTTAACTGAGATGGATTGCTTGGTGGTACATAAAGACTACATGGATTGTATTTAATTTTGGAGAGCTGCAATTGTCAACAAAACCTATTACTTTAAGCAGCACATTGCTGGACTTAACAAAAGGATTCGACAAACACTTTTGGTTCGGTGAAGCACCACCATTTGCTTTTGCAAGTGCTAATCCACTTCATTGTACTAACTTCCGGCTTTCACCGGCCAATCATCAGCGGTATGACGTCGTTTGGTATTTTGAGCAAATGCCATCTGACTTGGCTCCAGGTAAATTCGAACTTGTTTTCGATGAGCTGCTAAGACTGATTGGTGACGCAGGAAAACTGGTAGTTCGTTACCAACAAAACGACCACTTTACTGTCACCAACTTCAAGCATTTTCTGGGGCGGCGTTACAACGCAAGGATCTCGATCGACTCAGAGAGTGTTGAAAAAGGGACGTATACAACCGTCTTCAACGTGCAACGGCTGAACCTAGCCAGATATCGCGCGAAGGACTGGACGTTCGCAATCATCACATCGGGCAAGCGGCGGGAGAACGTGCTCAAATTCATGAGATCCATCCGCGACAGCGACGCTGATCATGCGCATGAGATATTAGTGGCCGGCCCCCGCGATGCGGCGTACGACGAGTTTTCCGTTCGATACCATGAAGCCCAGTATCGTGATCAACTAGCCGAAATATCGAAGAAAAAAAACGATCTTGCCTTGGCGGCCTCAAGAAGCAACTTGTTGATTGCCCATGACCGTTATTCCTTGGACAGCAACTTTTTCGGAGGATTCGAGAAGTTCGGGTACGATTTCGATTTCGTCACTGTTCTTCAGTGGTACGAATGCGGAGTTCGATTCCCAGCATACGTTGCCATGTCGCAGCCAAGCATGACTTGGTCGCCACCCATGGACTGCGAGGATTACAGCACCCTCCGTCCGATGCAGTTTTTAAATGGTGGTCTACTGATTGCAAAGACCGAGACGCTCCGCGATGTCCGCTTGAATGACATGCTGTTTTGGAATCAGGCTGAGGACGTTGAACTGTCACACACCTTTCGAAACCATGGACTGCCACCGCGTGTCAATTGCTTCGCCAGTGCGACGACACTTGGAATCACACCTGAGTATACGAAGGCTTTCATTTCGGAAAGTCCGATGAAACAGCAATTCCGCGGTCGTTCAGTCGGGATGCTACAAAGGAGTGTTTTGACTCCCGCCCGCCAGCTCGAGAGATTCTTGCGGCCACACTTTAAGAAAATGTTCCGTAAAGCTGGCTGAGTTTTTGCGGCCAAAACGGACTGTGTCAATTTATAGATTTGCCCAGCAACTAATATCAGTATCGAGTCAGTGATGGTTGATCAAAAGCGTATTGCATTCATTGTTGAACCCTTCTTCATGTGCCATCACGTGGGAGTGCGGAATTACATCTATTCCCTCTACACTTTGCTGGCACGCGACAATCAAGTTGACTTCGTTTCCTACTACAGAACCGCAGCGGGACGCGAACACTGGTATCGATTGTATCCGAAGAGAGAGTCGACTATTTCAGGCAATGGGCAAGCCGACGACACCGTCATCCGTGGCACCCCGCGACAAGTAGCCAAACAAGCCAAACGGCAACTGAAAGCACTGAGATCAACCACTCCTGATGACTTCTACTACTCACACATCGGTTCCAACCTTGAGATCGAAGACTATGACGTAGCCATCGTCACCAATCCCTGGTTGGTCAGCTTCGACAAACGAATTCCCTGCAAAAAACTGCTGGGCATGGTTTACGATACGGTTCCGAATGAGTACGTCCTAAGCCGCGATGACAAACCGTTTGCTTTTGCATCACAGCACCAAAAGGGGTTCGAATACTACAAGGAACACTGCGATGCGTTAGTTGCCATCAGCGGCAAGGCGGCGAACGATGTGCAAAGCCTGTTCAAAATCGACTCAGCGCGAGTCCATTCGCTTCCGCCAGTTTTGCCTCCGGCCTATTGCGAAGTTAGCGGTGCGTCCAATGCACGGGCAAATCAAGTGATCTTGGCATCTCCGTTTGATCGCCGCAAGGGACTGGCACTGATGCCTGCAATTCTTAACGAAGCCAAAAACAGTATTCATCAATTGAGTATTTATGGTGGCATTCGATGCTCACGTAGAGAACTAGCACAATTCTTTAAAGACCTCACTGTGAAAAATGTTGAGTGGTATCCGAATGCCACCGCAGGCGTTGTCAAGCAGCTATTTTCGGCTTCTAAAGTCTTGCTCTTTCCATCGTTTGATGAAGGGCTGGGACTGCCGATTTTGGAATCGCAGTTTTGCGGTTGTCGTACGCTCGTCCGAAACAAGCTGCCCATGAATGAACTGGTGGGCATGGGCCATAGTTTTGTCACCGACGACCCTAAACTTGACGGCAAGCTGCTTTCGCAAATGGTGTCGGAACCGTTTGATCATCAAGAACTTCAGAACTGGGCGGTGTCTAAGTTCAGCTACGAAGGCGTTTTGAATAAGCTCAATGGGATCATCTCAAACTGCCAAGAAACGCAAGCCGCCGTACCGCACCGAGCTTTTGGCTTGGTGGGGTAAATACGACCTAGACATCGAGCAGAACAATTATGTAATCAATCTTGCTTGTGCGTTTTTATGATTTGGATCGCGGGACGTAGGGACCCTAGTGTTATGAAAGTTGAATTGCTGGCACATCGCGGGCTTTGGAAGCAAGTCTCGCAAAAGAACTCGGTGGAGGCTTTTGAAAGTGCGCTAGTGGCTGGTTTTGGAATCGAAACAGACGTTCGAGATCGCCTTGGTGAATTGGTTGTCAGTCATGACTTGCCTAAGGGCGACGAGCAGACCTTTGAGGACTTCCTGATTCGATATAACGAGCTAGATTCGCATCAAACGCTTGCAATCAATATCAAGGCTGATGGTCTAGCGACAGAATTAAAGTGCTTGATTGAGCGTCACAATGTCGAGAATTACTTTTGTTTTGATATGTCTGTGCCCGATTCTCGATCGTATGGGAAATTGGGGATGCCTGTATTTTCCCGGCGGAGTGAATTCGAACCTCACTCGTTGATAACAAAAACCGCACCTGGAATATGGCTCGACGGTTTTGACGGAACTTGGTTTGATTCATCGGAGTGGGAACACTGGTTGAAATTGGGACAAAGCGTCTGCATTGTGTCGCCTGAATTGCATGGCCGTCCACATTTGGGACTATGGGC
The DNA here is from genome assembly GCA_031412515.1 of Planctomycetia bacterium. GTDB lineage: Bacteria > Planctomycetota > Planctomycetia > Pirellulales > Pirellulaceae > Aureliella. Next base: position 16,482 of record JANODD010000123.1, read on the forward strand.
CGAATTGAAAAGTTGGAGCCTCGGGATCGACAATAATGCAGTAAAGGAATCCAGTCAGGAATTGGGGAACCTAATGCTTTGCACAGATTTTCCAAAGGAATTTGAGGTTTTCCAATGCCAATAAGAGCAGTTATTTTCGACATGGATGGCGTCCTCGTCGATGCCAGAGAGTGGCACTTCATCGCTCTGAACCAGGCGCTTGCTCTGTTTGGTTATGGTATTGACCATGAAGATCATGAATCGCGATTTGACGGGCTTCCAACAAAGACGAAGTTGGAAATGCTGTCGAACGAAGGGCACCTACCTTGCGGCCTTCATCGCTTCATCAACCAAATGAAGCAGCTGTACACTGCCAAGCTAATTGACGATCGATTGACACCCAATTCAGCCCATGTCGAGGCGCTTTCGCGGCTGCGTCGCGATGGGCTTTTACTTGCCCTCGCATCCAATTCCATCAGAGCCACAATCGAGCACATGATGGATTTGGCGCAACTGAAAGATTATCTTTCATTCTGCCTAAGCAATCAAGATGTTCGCAACCCGAAGCCATCCCCGCAAATTTATCTAAAAGCCATGCATCAAGCTGGCGTACATGCCTCTGAGTGCTTAATTCTCGAGGACAGTCCCTTTGGACTTAAAGCGGCGCATGACTCCGGAGCTCACGTACTTAAAATTGGCAACGTCAACGAAGTTAACTACGCGAACATTCGCAGACGGATCGTTGAAATTGAAGCGACAGCATGTCAGGT
>JANODD010000124.1:0-21244 GCA_031412515.1 Planctomycetia bacterium
GCATCCGCAACTCTATAACCGATCGAAACGCAGGACAGCATCACCACCATGAGCGAAGCAGATTTCTGGGGGTTGAAGATTGCCATCTAATTTGTCGCCGGGGTGATAATGGAAATACTGCATTGCGGTGTAGTGTGTGTCGCTCACCTGGAGTTTGAGCCTGAGGCGCTAGCCAATTGTGAGTAGGTTGATAAAGCGAGCGGGCATATGAGTTTCTTTTTGTGTTCGGTTTTGAACATGTACTGGAAGTGAAACTAGTTCTAATTCGCAGTCGTATCAGCCCCTCACCCCCCGACCCCCACACCCCGAGTACAGGGCGAGGAGGAGCCAGTGCCGACATCGCGCGCTCTAAGTTAATGGCGACTCACAACTCACTTATCCTGAAACACGCTCTGACTGAACCAATACAAACTGCTGCTCCAGTGAGCTGGATCGTGACCGTGGCCGTCGACGTGCCACACATGCTTGATCTCATTCTTCTTCAGGAACTGATGCACGTTCTGGCTGATCTTGATCAGTCCATCTTTGTTTCCGCAAGAGATCCATAGCAGCTTTAGCTTGGCTTTGGCGTTCTCAACGTTCGGAATCAGCTTTTCAGCGGGCTTTGTATTCGGAGCCGCGGAGAACGGCCCAACCCAGGCAAACGTATCGAGATTGCCGAGACCAAAGTTGAACGACTGGCCGCCGCCCATGGAAAGTCCTGCTATGGCGCGTTTTTCACGACTCTTGTCGACCGAGTACTTGGCTTCGATCGCTGGTATAAGATCGTCAATCAAATCCCGTTCAAAAGTGGCAAAAGCCGGAGCGCTGGCCATGACGTTGCCTTCAGCTCGATCATTCTTCTGAGCTCGACCGTTGGGCATAACGACGATCATAGGAACGGCTTTGCCATCGGCAATCAGATTGTCGAAGAGTACGTTGGGATTTGCAAAACGCACCCATTCGTTTTCGTCACCACCGATGCCGTGCAACAAGTAGAGCACGGGATATTTTTTGTCAGCGGTGTAACCAGGCGGTGTGTACACGTTCGCTTTCCGCGTCGTACCTACTGTCTTCGATTCATAGTCGATCATCTCGAGCTTGCCGTGTGGCACATTTTCGCGAGCGGTTTTAAAGCCTTCCGGCGGCGCGTCATAGACAGCAACGTCATCGGGTCCGAGTTCAATGGGGCCACCAAAGCCACCGGGTCGACGCGGTCGTTCAGGATTATCTTGAGCAACCGTGAATTGCACTATACAGCACAATAGGGCAAGGACCCCAAGCATGTTATTGGATGAGTACCGCATCGTAGATGCCTTTCGAGAGTAAAGTAAAAACGCTTAGTGTCCGTCCGCTGACTCAACCGTAACCGCAAATATCAAAGGAAACGAAAAATCTTCCCCTTTGACAAACTCAATGCTCTTCAAAGGTTTGTTATTGGTAAGCGGGAATTTCAAATAGCGGATCTGCTTTCCATTTGCGTCGATCGCAAACTTGGATTCAGGAACGTCTACCTTCTCGCGATAAGTCGCAAGGTGCTTTCCATTGACCAGCTCATGGTCTTCCTTCGAACCATCTTCAAAGTGACAGCGAACAATTACGCTTGCGGCACCGTTAGTATTCGGTGGTCCAAACGCGGCCACTGCGCCCAGCAGATGAATCGATGACACATTGCCGGTGCAAGACAAAGTTGCGGATGAAGGCAGCGTTGCAGGCCCACGACCGCCAGAGCCTTGCAAGGCAATGATGTTTGCAATGCGTCCTTCTTGAGGATCTTGAATTTCAAACGGGACGCCTTCGATTTCAAGAGTGCCATAGCTTTTCAGTTCGAATTTATCGCCGGGAGCACCACGGAAACCTGGCAGTCCCTTCGCACCACTGATCGTAGCGGCAGTTGACAACGTTAACGGCGTGTAGCGACCTCGGTTGTTTAAGAAGGCTAGCAGGTCAGCCATTTCTTGCTTGCTGATGGACGCTTCAAAGCCCTCAGGCATCAGCGATTTAGCCGAAGCGTTCATCTCATCGATGTCCGCCCGCAGAACCTGTTCTTCTTTGCCTTGAGTGTTGATAATGCGAATCGAGTTGGCCGATTCGCCGGCGAGCATACCGTTGATCACTTTGCCATCGGTTGTCAGAACTTGATATGTCCTAAAGTTGCTCTCGACGCTCCTCGATGGATCCAGAACGTTCATCAAAATTTCATGCTTTGGATGCACAGCCATGCCCGTTAGATTTGGGCCAATGGCAACGCCAAGCTCACCATGCTTGTGGCACTGTGCGCAATGTTTTTTATAAATGGCGACACCGTTTTCAAGGTTGCCTTTCATCTCGGTTACAGGCGTCCACTCGTCGACAAGTGCTTGACGATTGCTGGCTACCATAGCACCACGGGCTTTCATCAATTCGCCTGCACGACGCGCGATCGCACGATCAGGATGGTTGAGAATGGCTTGGCGTTGGTCCAACTGGAGATCGGTAAACTGAATCTGTCCTTTCTCAATCGCATCCAGCAACGATGTTGTCGTTTCGGCTCGACTGAGTAGCAGTCGAAGCACGCTGCTGGCAAGGCTTGGCCCGAGCTTGCGACGAGCGGCGAGCAATTGATCGGCTAGCCCCTCGACTCGAGCGGCCTGCAATGCGTCCATGGCTTTATTGCCAATTTCGGGCGACAATTGCGGCGTGAAGAATTTATCGGCTGCATCTAAAATTCGACTGCTGGCTGGTGACAATCGAACAGCTTGTTCCCAAGCACTCAATCGATTCTCACCATCTGCCGAACTGTCGAGAGCAATATCGAAGAGACTTCCTTGGATCGAAGCTACGCTTTGATCCAGGTCGCGGATGGACCATTTATCAGCGACCGACAAAACGGCAGCTTTGCATTCGATGCTTGTCGAGTCGGCGAGGAATCGATCACGAAATTTCTTCTGCGCTTCGTCAGAAAGTGTTAGCGTCAGATCCTTGGGCCAACCTCGAGCCAACCCTTCCCAAGCAGCCACGGTCAATTTTGAACTTGCATCGAGATCTAGAAGCTGGGCGATTTTTTCAGCATTGGGGTTCGAGCGAGCAATATGCTCAGCCAACACCGCGACTCGCGCTGTCACATTGGTGTTCGCTTGAACATCTTTGCTGTTCACCAAAGCGACAAGTGTTGGAATTGGGTTCGTCGAAGCCGCCGAGGTCCAAGCATCGAGTAGAATGTCGTCCCTCGCAACGGACTGACCGCCAAGCATGAGATCCGTCAAGAGTTTGCCAGGAACCTGTTCATTTGATTTATCATCAGCGATTCGGAGCAGGACAGTGAGCTTTACCCGTGGATCAGCATCGTCCTGCAGATTCATCTCGAGCGCCTGCTTGATTTGCGATGGATCGCAGCAGGCGACAGCTGCATTGCGAACAGGGCTAGACGGATGATTGAAGCCTTTCACGCATGCCACATGCAATGCCTTTTTAGCTGCTTCGCTTCCCGACTCAGCGAGACCAGATAGCGCCCAAATCGCGTGCATTGCAGAAGTGTTAAGGCCAATCTCGTCCATTTCTTGATTGTCTACCAGCGCAACGAGAGCGGCTAAAGTTGCTCCATCGTTGCCACCTTTTTCGATTAAAAGTCGCTGCGCGGTTCGGCGCCAGAAAAAATTCTTATCTTTAAGCGCATCGATCAGCTCGCTAGCGCTGGCTTTGGACAAATCGCGTGATCGAGAGGCAACTTTGTCCCCTTCACTGGTTTGATACATCAGCCGATAGATGCGCGCGAAACGCTTGTCGCGGAGATCGCTTTCGTAAGCTGCACCTTTGCCGGTCTTAAAGCCGGTCGGAGTTGGATTGTGCTGGATGATGTAGTTGTACCAATCGAGTACCCAAACGTTTCCATCCGGGCCGACTTCGGACATGATGGGTGCAGCCCAATCGTCAATACTTGCGACCGTGTTGAAAGTGTTGTTGCTCTTGTAACCAGCGCCGTCCTTCGTGAGGATAAAGCTGCCGACAAGGTGCCCGGTTGGTTCACAGACCATTTGAATCCGATTCCACCATGAACTTGGATAGTTGCGGGCGGTATAGATGGCTGAACCAGCGGCCGCTGTGTAACCGCCGTGCACGTCAACTTGTCGAATCTTGTCGTCGAGCGCTTTGAACTTGGCGTCAGGAGAGATCTTTTCCAACGTCTTGGGTGACCAGCCTGCAACGCGGTCGTAGTATCGGTTTGGAATAGGCATATGAACGCTAGGGCAGTTGTTCGCAGTCGAACCAAAGACATAGCCTTCTTCACTGAAGCCAAGCCCCCACGTGTTGTTGTTCGTAGCTCGCATAAACTCGAGTGCTTCAACGCGGATCGTATGCTGATTGAAACTATCGGTAGCTTCCTTAGCGGCTTCCTTCGACGCTTTGTCAATGGCGAACGCTGGAGCCGTCTTATCAGCTGCACCGCTCTTCACTTTGAATCGCCAGAATCCCTGGCGGAAATTCATCTGCTTCTCACCATTGATGACGGGTGTCGAATTGTTATAGCCTTGCATCCCCCAGATCCAGTTATCAGGACCGTACTGAAAATTGCCGACACCGCCGTGCGTATCGCCCATCGCCCAACCAGTGATCAAGACTTGCTTAAAATCCGCGGCGTCATCGCCATTGGTGTCTTTCAAGTAAATCGTTGACTGGCCATCCTGAACGATCACACCACCGCGATAGCACACCAAAGTCGATGGAATACTTAAGTGTTCAGCAAAAACAGTGAACTTGTCTGCGTGACCATCGTTATCTGTGTCCTCGCAAATTTTGATTCGATCGCGACCCAGCCCAGCCGGTTGAAGCTCATTGGGGTAGTCGATGGTTTCGCAGACCCATAGTCGACCACGTTCGTCCCAGTTCATTGCAATAGGCTTGCCTTTGAGTCCGGCAAGTTGATCGTTACTGCGAGCGTCATCGGGCCAGTTGTCATTCGACTCTTTTGCCCACAGCGACATGGTGAAACTTTGTGGGACCGAATAGCCTTTGACCGAAGTCTCTGCTGGAAGCGGCTTTTGCATTTCTGTCAGTGGGGCTCCTTGCGTGCCCCACTGTCTTCCCGGCGTGTAGTTAGGAATCTTCGCACCAACATCGACGAATGTGAACACTTTTTCATCGATCGTAGGCTTCATCATTTCGGGATTGCTGAACGGTCGATTCGCTTGAACAACGGCTTTTGATTCAGAAGTTGCTTTCGAACTATCTTCAGTTGGTTTGCCCGTAGTCACCACAGTTGCATTTAATGGGGCATGACAAGCCCAACGAATTCCACGCGTTAACAACTGCTGGAAGTCGACGTTGCTCCAAGTTCGGACATCGTGCCCCCAAGCTGTATAGAAAACGCGGCCTTGCGAATATGCATTGGAACTAACTGCGATTAGCAACGCGGTTACTAGTGATGGCAAGAGGGATGAAGAGATTTTCACTGTGAGTGTCCTAATGATGAGTGTATTTTGATTTGAGGGTTAATTGTCTAAAGCTGATTGCAATGAAATGGATTGCCGTGTCGACTCATGCTTCCTGCGCGTGATTGAAAACGTTTTCGCCATTAAGAACCGTTGCAAGTTGCGTTAAGAGTTTGACAACGTCGGCAACGATAGCCGGTTGAATCGCTTCGTGCATCTTGGTTCGAATGGATTCACCCGCATTCCAAAGCTGCCGAAACTTTCGCTTGCCTTCAGCAGTGAGTGCCACCGTCCGAGCTCGTGAGTCACTCGGATGAACATCGCGCTCGACTAAACCTTGCTTCTCAAGAAGAACCAGCATGGCGCGAACAGTGCTGGGATCCGAAGGCATGCGGCGGGCAAGTTCTCGTTGCGTGAGGGCGTCGCCGCGTGAGAGCGTTGCGAGGAGGACGAACTGGTCGGCAGTTACGCCATACTTTGCAAATTGAGCATCCGATTGCCGGTGCATTGCCAAGTATGCCGCACGGAGAGCTATAGGAAGTTCACTTTTGTCCGACATGAAACCCTCACGTAAATCCCGAAAAGCGTATGTATACGCACGAAATGACAATTTAGACCAAATCCCTCCGATTGCAAGTGTATTGAACGCTCGAGTCGCTTAATGGAAAATAAAGCTCCATTGAGCTTCTCGCTGCTGAAGGAGCATTAGGTTTACTAAGCACTGAATTTCGCGATAAGTGCACGGCTAGAAACAGGGTCTTACGTTAAGGCGGCCGACAAAGCGTGCCACATAGCGAGCGGGCTATGCTTCCGGAGGCTCTCCAGATCAAGTGCTTTCAGTTACGCCAATTCGCTTGACTCGCTGCGCAACGAAGACAATATCTATACCTTCTGTCGCACGCACGTATCCGTGAAAGGTAACTGCGTATCCGCCAATAACGACGAGGCGCTAAACTGATATAAAATAGGTTGCTCAACTGTTACCGGAAACTCGCGTCTGCGACGTTCGTCGACGATAGTTGTGAGCCGACGGCGCTAGCTAGCCGCGGTGAACGAAGCGGATGACTAAACCAATGAAGGCCTACCCAAAGCCCGGCAATATACATCAAGAGAATTGGAACTCGAGCAACTACTAGTCATGAACGACAGCTTCACCCGCGGCTAGCGCCGACGGCTCACTGCGCGCCGACGGCTCACTGCGCGCCGACGGCTCACTGCGCGCCGACGGCTCACTGAGCCGGCAGTCACAGCCTGACGTCATTTTGGCTAGGTGTTGGAGCCGGAGCTAAGCCGACGACCAAGGTCGTCCTCCGCACGTGGATTTGGAGTACAATAAGCATACCCACTGCTACTTTCCTACCGAAAATTTCGCCTGCAACAAGCCGACTTATGAAGCCGCTTTTTTCGATCTGCGTACTGATAATGCTGTTCGTAAACGTTCAAAATGGATTCGGTCAGGAGAACCTGCGGCGCGAACCAAATATAAACAAGGCTGCTGCGCCACTTGCTGAGGCGTGGGAATCGTCGATCCGCCCATTGTTTTCGAAGAACTGCTTGGAGTGCCACAGTTCGACCGAACACTCCGGCAAGTTGGAGATGGAGACGATCGCGGGTTTGGTTCGAGGCGGCCTGAGCGGTTCGGCGGTGGATCATAAAAATCCGGCGGGGAGTCTGTTGCTCGAAGTCTTGGCACCCAAAGCTAAAAAACACATGCCGCCGGAGGGGCAACTTAGGGAAGATGAAATTGGACTGATCGCTCGTTGGCTGGAGAGTTTTAAACAAGAGTCGCTTCCGCAACAGTGGCAGACAAGCGCGCTGACAGCGAACCAAGATCAACGAACTGCACCTGAGAATAATCCCGATCCGGTGAGCGCACTACCATTAGGTTTGAATCCATCACAAGTGATCGACCTCGCGCTTGAATCAGCTTGGCAAGCAAACAAAGTCGCACCGGCAGGAATAACTAGTGATGCTTCGTTCGCGCGTCGGCTCTACCTCGATCTCGTCGGACGTAATCCACTGGAATCGGAGCTAGAACTCTTTGTAAGCAACACCGATAGTCGCAAACGCGAGCACTTGGTGGATTCGTTGTTGGCTAGTGATGAACATGCTGAGCACATGGCTGAAGTGCTGAATGCAGTTTTGATGGGACGAAAGCCGGTTGGGAATGGTGGCGGGCGAAACGGACGGCGCGAAAAGAATGGCGAAAAAACGGGATGGATGGAATATTTGAAAGCGGCGATTCATGAAAATCGGCCATGGAATAATGTCGCTCGTGAAATCATTTTGGCGCGACCGACTCGCACCGAAGACCGCGGAGCCGTTTGGTATCTCTACTCGCGACAAAACAAGCACCAAGACATAGCCGAATCCATTTCAAAGGACTTCTTTGGCGTTCGCATTGATTGTGCGCAGTGCCATGACCATCCGCTCGCCGCCGAGATCAAACAAGGGCATTACTGGGGCTTGGTCGCTTTCTTCAATCGCAGCAATAACGTCGATTCGCCCGATGGACCGCGTGTCGCTGAGTCAGCCATCGGTGGGTTCTCAGAGTTCACCAACGTCGGTGGCAAATCGTCTGAAAACAAACTCGTCTACCTGCGAGCCAAACCAATCGAAGAAGTTCGACCTATTAAAGATGCGAAAGAAGAGGATCGCGAAGATCTATATTTGCCGGCCACCGATGGCGAACCGAAAATTCCAAAGTTCTCGCGACGTCAGCAATTCGTCGACCAAGTGCTTGAAGGCAATCCGTTAGTGGCTGAAGCGATGGTCAATCGCATGTGGGGCTGGATGTTCGGACGCGGTATTGTGCATCCCGTCGATGCCCTTGATTCGTTTCACCCAGCCAGTCACCCAGGCTTGCTGGACTGGTTGTCGCGTGATTTCGAACATTCGAAATACGATGTGCGAAGACTGCTTCGAAGTATGGCTCTCAGTCGTGCTTATCAGCTTGAGTCGGAAGCGGCCGCTGGCTCTGATCCAAAGTGGTTTGCATCCGCACTCGCAAAGCCACTGACGGCTGAAACGCTCTATCGTTCGTTCTTGGTCGCTCTTGATATGACGGATCCTGCTTCATGGAACTTAGAACCTAAGCGAAATGAATTCACAAACTTGTTTCCGGATGTGCTTACCGAAGAGTCGCTGGCCAATGTCGCACAAGGCTTGTGGTTGACGAACAGTGAGCCGATTCGGGAGATGGTGTCAGCCAAGAATTCGAAAGTAGTGCAGCAAGTTCTTCAGATTGAGAAATCCGATCAGTTGGTCGAGCGACTGTTTGAATTGATAATGGGACGCAAGCCAGACAGCGACGAGTTGAACCACTGTGTAAAGTTTTTGAACGCGCGTTCAGACTCCCGGCAGGCGGCCGTTGAAAGTCTAACTTGGGCGCTCGTGACGAGTGCTGAGTTTCGATTCAATCACTAGATCATTGTTAGAACATTTGAGGACAAATGCTCTGGAAACTGTTAGTGAAAGTGGGATGCGTTATACGGCGAGGCAGATAAACGTGCTCATCAAAGAAGCAGGGGCTTTTTGGCAGCCTGAACCGTTCGATCACATCATCCGCAGCTCAGAACAGTTCTTGTACTTGGAAGATTATATCGCTGACAATCCACGAAAAGCGAACTTAAAAGAGGGTGAGTACTTATACTCGGAGCGTTCGAATTAGTGTCGCACAATTGTACCAATTGTAGCTATGCGAGTTAAATCTTTCTGGGTTGTTTCGGAGAAGAGCAAGAATAGCAAGAAGAGCTACAATTGGGACAATTGTGCGACACTCACCACTAATCAAAGACAAGGTCTATGCAGGTTTCCAACAAAGTCGCAGCGAGTCCATGCTTGTCGGGTACGCCGGTTGGCAACGTTGATCATCGCTTGCATCGACGACTGTTTTTGCAAGGAAGTTTGGCAGGGGCGGCCTCAGTCGCTAGTTTCCAAAGCCTATTCAGTGTCCCTGCGTTTGCAGACACCGTGAAAGCTCGTGGCAAACGCTGCATCTTGCTGTGGTTGTGCGGAGCGCCCAGTCAATTTGAAACCTGGGATCCCAAGCCAGGAAAACCTACCAGCGGACCCTTTGGTTCCATTCCAACCGCGATCCCGGGCGTTCACGTCAGTTCACTGATGCCCAAGTGCGCTTCGATCCTCGACAAGCTAACCGTTGTGCGATCGATGTCGACAGAGCCGAAAGAGCACCTTCAAGCGATCGATATGCTCACGCGCGGTGAACCGCCTCGACCTCCATTCACTCGTCCTATCCTCGGCTCAGTTCTGGCACAACAACTCGGGCAACTTGATAGTCCAGTACCACAATTTGTGCTGCTCGACCCATGTCCGGAAGGAAACGAGTTTAAAGCCTTCAAAGCGGCGAACTGGGCGGGATGGTTGGGAGCGGAGTATGGACCGGTTCGATTCGGTGGCCAATACAAAATTGAAAACGTAAAGTTACCCGAAGGTCTATCGGATGCGGACCATGCCGACCGCGAAGCGCTGCGTTCGTTCCTCAGTCGCAAGTTCTCTAACGATCGCCAAGAGGCTTCGGTCCAGTCGTACAACGCAGTGTTTGAACGCGTAAAGGGCCTCATGAAAGCGGCACCATTGTTCGATCTCAATGCGTTGCCCGAAGAAGACCGCAAACGCTATGGTCCAGGTTTGTTTGCGCAGTATTCATTATTGGCGCGCCACTTGATTGAAAACGGTTCGACGTTCGTGATGGTTGCCAATGGTATGCCCTGGGATTGCCACGTGATGAATCATGAAACGCATCAGATGCTCGTACCCGAAATGGATCGCGTGGTGTTTCACTTGATCAACGATTTGGAACAGCGCGGCATGCTAGACGATACGCTGGTGTTGGTCATGGGCGAGTTCGGTCGCACGCCTTACTTAAACGAGGCCCGAGGTCGCGATCACTATCCAAACGCATGGAGCCTCGCGATGGCAGGCTGTGGTATGAAGCCGGGCGCCGTTTATGGTGCTACAGATGAATTCGGTATCGGTGTCGCTGAGGATCAAGTCGACCAGCGGCGACTGTTTGCAACTATCTATGCTGCGCTTGGACTTGATCCCTATCAAACTTACAACCTTCCGGGTTTACCAACATTCCATCGCGTGGAGCAAAACGCCGCTCCGATCGCCCAGCTACTTGCTTAAAACCCAGCTACTTGCTTAAAAACAGATATGAAAATTGAACTTGAAAAGAATGGTCGATATTCGTTCCCGATGGGGATTCTCGACATTGCGATTCGCGGCGATGAGCAAAGGGCTTACGCGGCTTGTATGGACGGACTCTATTCGCTGGCTATCCCACCCCGCGATGTCAAAGATGAGAAACCCAAACCTGTTTGCATAGGTCGTCACGGCAGTTATGTTTCCGGGGTCGGCTTGTCGAAAGATGATGCGGAGATCACGACGACCGCCTACGATGGAACCTTGCAAGTCCGATCACTGGCCGCTGAGTCCACCGAAGAGATTTCACCTCACTGCCAAGAGAAGATTCATTCTTTCTGGTCTTGGCGGATGGCGATCTCGCCAGATCGATCGCAAGTTGCATCGGTTTCAGGCCAGTACCTGGCTGGAGCCGAAGACTATTCACCGCTGCCAAGCGAAGAGCCCACTGTAAAACTGTTGGATGCAGTGACTGGTAAGGAACTGAAAAGTTTCAACATGCTTCCTCCGGTACAGTGTGTTGCTTTCGATCCAAGCGGTCGCTACCTGTCCGCTGGTAACTTGATGGGCGATTTAGCGGTATGGGACATTGAAAGCGGCAAGGTGCTGGCAGAGTGGCGAACCAAATCGTTTACCAGTTGGGGTATCATCAAAAGTCATTGCTATATCAGCGGTGTTTTTGCAGTTAGTTTTTCCCCTGACGGAAAATCGCTTTACGCAGCCGGTATGGGTGACATGCGCGACCCGATGGCCGGCAACGGCAAACAACTTTGGCAGCGGTTTGCATGGCAAAGCACTCCTGTCGAGAAGACTCAAGAATCGGTTGCGGATCAGACCGGTGAGGGGCTGATGGAAACATTGGCTTGGCATCCCAGCGGCGAGTACTTTGTGATGGCCGGTCGCCTGCGAGGCGGCAACTGGAATCTTGGCATATTTGCAACCGAAAGCGGTCAGCTTGTCGGCCAAGCCAAGACCGGCATGCGGATTACTTCTGCTCAATTCAGTCGTGATGGCAAGCAACTATATCTCGCTGGCATGCAAGGCCAACCCGGCCGCAAGGACGATCACTTCCCAGATTTCGGGTATCTTGAACGCTATACAGTGAGCCATCTGCCATAGCTTGCTGGCGGCCTGCTTTCCTATTCAGCCAACGTCTCAGCCAACGTCGCGGTCAAGTGAGCCGACGGCGCGAGCAGCGGCCAAGTGAGCCGACGGCGTTAGCCGCGGGTGAACGAAGTTGTTATCGTCCAAAACCAAAAGTCCATCCAACGGCCAGTGGCACACAAATCAATATGTGCAACATCAAAACTAGCGCCGTCGGCTTACAGCAATCTAGTAGCGGAACTTACGCCAACTTGGCGCGACGCTTGGCGAGCATTTCACCGTAGTTCAAATCGCTGAAGTCAACCAGCGTTGCTTTGCCGTTCGCTGCGAATACATCGTAGGTATCCAAGCCCGGCACACTCCAAAATTTTGAGCCAAACAATTCATCGAGGTCAAAGACATCTCCTATGGGGCCAGCAAGCGCCTCGGGATCATAGTTGGCTCGAGCGACCGTAGCACTATAAACCAATGGTGAACTGGTGATCGTAGGATTTTTCGTAACACCGCGAAGGATATACGCACTTCGCTGCTCTTGAGTAGCGGTCAATTTCTTGTCGGTGTAAGCGTTGCCAACGATGCGTGTCAGGCCATCAAAATTGATTAGCAAAGCTGTTTGTTCGTTGACACCGATGCCAAGTGGCTGGCCGTCAACAAGATTTGCTGCGTCGCTATCGGCCATGAATGTTAGAAGCCGCCCCATGCGGTCGCGTTGCATGAAGTGGCTGTCCGTGATGACGTTGTCCATGTAACGCAGGACGGTTGAAGAGCTCGCAACAAGACGATCATTCGGTGACAGAAAACGGGAATCGAGCGCCGGTAGGATTCGACTGTCGAGCGGATTGCTGAGCGCTTCGGCAGAGGTAATTGTGTCAAAGGCCGCAGAGAAGTCCACATCGCCAAGAATGGCTAATCCAGCGCTGGTGCCGCCGATTGGCACATTTCGAAGTACAGCATTGTAAATCGCCGCCTCAACGGGTGTATCGTTCCAGAAGTTCACATAGTTGAATTGATCGCCTCCTGCAAAGAAAATCGCTTCAGCTCCATTGATAAGGGCTGCCACATCCGTATTCAAGGCGGCGCCGCGATCCGGGATGATCAAAGTGGCTACCGAATCCAGGCTCGGCACCAGCGTGTCGATGTACTTGTTATAGGCGTCGGTCCCGGTCGCTCTAAGCACAAGGAAGTCACCGCCACCTGCTTTCCCCCCCATCCACTTGAAGACTTCGTCTACGTCCGTACCGCCTCCAACCAATGCAAGTCCACTGTTTGCGAGCGGTAGATTAACGGCGACATCCGCCGTGTTTCCCTGGACCGTGTAGGTATACGGTAGCTTGGGAGTACCCTTCGCAGTCGAGGCCGTCAACTCGGTATCGATCGAGATTGGCGATGCGGAAAAAGGCAGCCGTGATTCAAGAGTCTCAATATGAAGTGAGCGATCAGCCGTAAATTTTTTCATCATTGCGTTTCCGGTATAGCAGCTTAGTGCAGGAGTATCGGGGGTATAACGCCAAGTATACCGTCAGCTGGCGATTAATTGCCAGTGTAAAATAAAGGCGAGTAAAACAGTGTCATTTAATCGAGCGTTTCAAGAAACTGCTACTCGGCTTGTGCTATCTTGTCATAACAACTTCGTTATACCGCCCAACAAGCAGAACCGTTGTTATCTATGCAAAACAGTTTGGATAAATGTGACCTTTGGTTTTCTTTGCTTTCAATCGCAGCCTGCCTTGCCGCAGACCCATCGTCCATTGCTGCGCAGGAGAAAAGTCCTTCGCCAAGCTCGCTGACCATCGATCGCATCTTTGCTGAAAAGCAATTTGAACTGCAACCTGTTACGGGGCATTGGCAAAGCGACAGCCAAGGCTTTGAACGGGTCAAAGCAGATCCTGCTACAGGTGCTTCCTCGATCGTTCGCAAAAGTTTGAGAAATCCCAAAACCGAAGAGGTGATCGTCCCGAGCGAGTGGCTTAAACCGACGCCGACAGCTGAACCGCTAAGCGTTGACAGTTACGCATGGTCCGAAGATCGCACCAAAATTCTGCTCTTCGCCAATACAAAACGTGTCTGGCGACTCAATACTCGTGGTGATTACTGGGTGTTAGACTTACAGGGTAAAAAAACACTCTATAAAATTGGCGGAGAAGCCCCCGAATCATCACTGATGTTCGCGAAGTTTTCGCCCGACGCAACGAGCGTTGCCTACGTACTGAACCAAGACATTTACATCCAGGACATCAAATATCTAAGTGCTGGAAAAATCACGCGACTGACCCATTCGGATGCGCCGACCAAAATCAATGGCACCTTCGACTGGGCTTACGAAGAAGAGTTTTCGATTCGGGACGGTTTCCGTTTTAGCTCGGATGGAAAGCGAATCGCGTTTTGGGAGATCGATAGTTCCGGCATCGAAATGTTTCCCTTAGTCGACAATACGTCGACGCTCTATCCAAAGATCCAATACATTCCGTATCCCAAAGTGGGCACCACAAACCCCGCAGCCCGAATCGGTGTCATCGAACTTGCAAGTCAAAAGACCACTTGGATAAATATTCCTGGCGATACGCGTGAAAACTACTTACCGCGAATGGAATGGATGGATGAAAAGCGGTTGGCGATTCAGCAACTGAATCGAGCTCAAAATCGATTGCATTTCTTCGTGGCAGAGGCAACTTCGGGCGATGCCAAGATCCTCTTGACGGAGGAGGATGCGGCATGGATTGATGTTCGCGACGACTTGATGTGGCTCAAGGATAAGTCGAAATTCGTTTGGCTCAGTGAGCGTGACGGTTGGCAGCACATCTACTTGGCATCCACATCGGGACAGGCTCTCCAACAAGTGACCTCAGGTGAATTTGACGTTATGGACGTGCTGGGTGTCGATGACGATGCGTCTTTAATTTATTTTTACGCTTCGCCGGAAAGCGGCACACAGAAATATCTTTATCGCGTTCACTTTGATGGCAGCTCTCTGGAACGTGTCACACCAGGCGATCAGTCGGGTACACATCAGTATGTCCTATCGCCCGATCGCAAACGCGCTCTCGTCACGTCATCTCAATTTGCCTCGCCACCGGTGATACAAGTAGTTCGCTTGAGCAATCATGCAATTGATTTTGTTGTCGAAGCTAATAGTGCGGTGACTTCGAAATTGGCTGACGCTCAACTGCCCAAGCACAAGTTCTTTCGTGTCAATATCGGCGACGGCGTAGAACTTGACGCTTGGTCCATTCATCCAGCGGACTTCGATCCGGCGAAAAAGTACCCATTAATTGTCTTTGTTTACGGCGAACCAGCTGGGCAAACCGTTGTGGACCGCTGGGGCGGTGACCGCACACTTTGGCATCACATGCTGGCTCAGCTTGGTTATGTGGTGATGAGTTTTGACAATCGCGGTACGCCGAGTCCGCGTGGTCGCACGTGGCGCAAAAGTGTCCATAAACAGATCGGAATCCTCGCGTCAGCCGATCAAGCCGCTGCAGTAAAATCCGTACTTGCATCGCGACCTTATTTGGATGCTAATCGTGTTGGAGTTTGGGGCTGGAGCGGTGGTGGTTCGATGACCTTAAATGCACTCTTTCGCTATCCGCAGCTCTATAAGTCCGGCGTATCGGTTGCCCCCGTGCCCAATCAACTGTATTACGACACGATTTATCAAGAACGCTACATGGGGTTGCCGAGCGAAAACTCGGATGGTTATCGCTTGGGGTCGCCAATCACTTATGCACACCAGCTGGAAGGCGAATTGCTACTTATTCATGGCACAGGCGACGACAATTGCCACTACCAAACCAGCGAGCTGTTGATCAACGAGTTAATCAAGCACAACAAACCGTTTTCCATGTTCGCTTATCCGAATCGCTCGCATGCAATTCGTGAAGGTGCGAATACCACTCGCCATCTTTACCAGATGATTACCAACCACTTCCTTCGTACACTGCCTTCTGGACAGAAGCCGTAATAGTTTGTGATAGATAGATTCCGTGGTTGAGCGTGCCACCCATAAACCAATTCTGTAAAGCATGTTGCTTGGTAATCGTAGCTGGTTTCGTGAGAAACCGGATGCATTAGACAGCTCACTGATGCGCCCGGTTTCTCACGAAACCAGCTACGACGTACGCCGAAATTCGTCGCAGCGGTGCCTTAACCCCTGCATATTAGACTTGACGTGGTAGGTTGCACTACCTCGCAAACGGTGCAAAAGCGTTCGATACCAACTCAACGTCGTTGGACGGCTTACTGTTGAGTTTCGAAGAAGTCTCCAACGTAACAGTAGCGAAGCGAAAGTCTCCCGCAGGCCAGCGAACGGCAGCTTTGCAAACGCCCTCAGCGTCAACATCCAGTCGGTCGACGGCGCGAAACTCAATCCCTGGTCCAATCAACCACAGGACGTATTGCATTCCGCTGGGCGGCTGCTGAAGTCCATGGCAGAAAACATGGATCTCGCGGGTCAACGCATCGCAAAGCACATACCCTCGCGGTTCGCCTGAACCGGGTTTCCTGCGTAGCGAAACAAGCTGCGTACTTTCATACCTTTTTTCCGACATCTGTAAGGAAGCCGGTATTTGCGGTGACGCTAGGTTGACATTCGAAGACGCTTTTGTGACTGGAGGACGACTGGCAGCAAAATCATCTGCAATCTTGGCCGCCGGCTTCATGTACATCATGAACAATATTCCGGCGGCAAAAGCGAGCAAGGCTTGCGCGAAGGGGTTGCGATAAAGTCGCTGTGGGATGGACGCAGGATGTGAGGCAAGCGTGGTGTGCTTGGTAATCTCGGAAGACGTTGCACTGCAGGCTCGTGTCAAAATCGAGCGTTGGAATTCTTCAGAGAGTTTCTGTGCCGGTACCGCTTGCCACAACGCATCCACCGATTGGGTTAACGCTTGCAATTCGGCTTGGCATTGATTGCATCCACTTGCTAAGTGCCTTTCAACGCTTGCTAGAGATTGCGAGTCGAGTTCGCCCATTAAGTATTCAACAAGTAAGTCTTGTACGTCGTCGCAGCTCATGAATGTTTTCCAGTTTGGCTCAATTCCGAAAGCAAGAATCGCAACCTCAACAACCCTTTACGAATATGTGTCTTCACTGTCCCCAGCGGAATCTGCAATGCACTCGCGACCTCTCGATGCGACATTCCATCAAAAAATGCTAACTCGAGCATCTGCCGCTGAAGTTCGGACAACTGGCAGAGCGCCTGCTGGACCTCTTCGGCATTTTCATCACTCACAGCGCGATGCTCCGGTGAATCGGCTAATGATAACTCTTTCGAATGATTGATCGTGGCATCGATGAACTTGGTACGCTGCCGCGACTGCGACGCGACCGACCGCATGCGATCGATCGATCGACTGCGGGCCATTGTTAATAAATAAGAACGCAGTGAACCTCGATGCGGCTGAAACAGTTCCGCGTGCCGCCAAAATTCCCAAAAAACATCCGAGACTACACCGTTAGCTTCTAATTCGTCGCTACAAATGCTCTTGCAAACAGTCTGAACTTGTCCACCGTATCGCTGAATCAGAACTGCAAGAGCCGACTCATCGTGTCGGCATACCAGACGAACAATTTCTTCATCGGGTAGCTCCCCGGCCCAAGTCTCGGCTTGTCTGCTGCACTCAGTCAAGGAGCAGTTCCTTAGCAGGAGTGGTAGTTTTGTAGTTCTCTTCGGACGTACTTACCTGTTCCAGGACTTGTACTGCCTCGGTCAGCCAACAACCGCGGTAGGGCGCATCATCCCATTGGCGCAGCAAGAAGCGGAAGGCGGTCGCATCGCCGTTTTCTGAAACTGTCGAAACCAAAACCGCAGCGTAATCATTCTCAATGGTTGCGTTGCCCACTTGCCAATCCTGCGAAGTGGTCAGTCGGTCGTAGGGTGGCATCATGACCATCTGCGAAAATCTTGCAAATGGGCCTGTCACTTCTCGGTTGTTCGGCGATGCCAAACTGTAGCAGACCTTCAGTCTTTCAGGCGCCGTTATCGAATCACGTAAAGCTTGAACTTGAAGAGTGACAACCTCTGCTGGAGAAAAATGAACTTTAGGAATACCGACATCGACGAATTCTCTTACATTGGGTTTGCTAACACGCGATGGACCACCAACACTTGAAAAAACGCTCCAGCAGAGGCTGCCCAAAATAAAGCACGCACCTATGAATCCGATCCGCCACCAATAAGTCGGAGTACTTGCCATATAACCATCAACTTAGTCAGAGCGCGTCTTGGGACGCCGCTCGCCAATAAATGCCCAGTTTGTTTACGCAGCTAATATTCTACCTGCGTCCGACTCTCGTGGAGAAGGCATGCTGCTTGCAAAAGCACTTACGAGCCCCGAGTACCGAGCAGATGTGCAATTCTCGAACAGAACTTGTTTTCCCTAAATTAAGCTCTTTTTTCTAGCATTTACGGCTTTTCTTCGCATTTGAAACACCCCAAATAAGCCTAAACTCACTCCCGCAAGTGCCATGCTCGAAGGCTCCGGAACCGCTGAAATCGTGGCGAAAGCGCCAAGGGTGTCGTTGTAAGTTACGTTTCGAATCGTAAGTCCAAGCGGGTTCACCGCTGCATTCATAGCATTGACTGAAACCTCTGCAAATCCAAAAGCCGTTCCGCCTAGCCGGTCAAACCTCAAGCCAACATAGCCCGTTCGTCCTTCAAAGTTACCGCTCGGCGGGTCGAACGGAGTGAAGAACGACAGATTGCCTTGATCGTTCGTTGCCGAAGAAAAAACACTCGCACTCGAAACCGTATTGCCAACACTCAATCGGCTTACGGTTGGGAAACCGTCTCCCGTAGGTGCGTCGATCACAACCCCATTGTTGCTCGCGAATGGAAAATCAATGACGTTGAAACCAACTGGTAATGTGGGATCGGGAATAAAGGCAGAGGTAAACGTAAAGTCTGTCGTGCCATTTAAGTCAACATCGAGATCGTAACTTGAAGCGAGCGATGCATCCAAAGTGACATTCACATCGCGATAGACCAACCCTGCATATGCTGGACGACTTGCGATCGTGAATGCTGATAACGCAAGGACGCAAGCGCCAAGGCAAATGCTATTTTTTATTGCAGCGAACATTTAATTTCATCTCCCGAAATGAATCCAGAACGTTACCAATACGCGACTGATAAGCGGTCTGGATTCATCGTTTTGGAAAAACGAACGATCGAGAGTGCTGAGAGCTTTGCTCTGTTCGATGAGGCACCACGCTGGCAGGGGAACGACGCTTCTTAACCAGCGAGCTTTAAACGGCCGGTCTTTACCGAGGTTGCTTCAGCCTTGTGCGCACCAACTGCGGCAAGAGCTTTACGGGCACAGAACCATGAGCGAGTACTGCTTCATGGAATCGGCCAAGCTCAAACGCATCACCCAGTTCGCGTTGAATCTCCTGTCGCAATCGATAGTGCGCCATGCGACCGACAAAGTAAGTGCTCAATTGAACTGAACTCTGCTTGGCGCGAACGATCTTCAAACGCGCTTCGCCCTCTGACTGATAAGCATCATTGACTAAGAACCGCAAAGCCTCATCGTCGGTGATTTCCGTGCAATGCATCTTGTGATCGAGCATCGCGTTAGCAACCGCTCGCAAGTAGAACTTCAGCTGATTCAATCTAAGCGCTAAGTCGCCGTTACCGTAACCTTGATCGAGCATCATCTGCTCGGTGTACACAGCCCAACCTTCGATGAACACTCCAGATTGCAGCACGCGACGAATCAATGAGGGCGAACGGTTAGAATACTCAAGCTGCACATAATGGCCTGGATAAGCTTCGTGGATAGTCAAAATCTGAAGCATGTGGCGATTGTATTCTTCGAGAAAGCTGCGAACTTTCTCTTCGCCCCAAATTGCGGGCGGTGGACTAACGGCATAGTAACTTGAACCGTTCGGGTCGAGCGGCAAGGCAGAATCGAGATAGGCCAGCGAGTTACCGCGACGAAACTCAGGCATCTCGATCACTTGACAACGATCCGTCTCAGGCAAACGCAAGATGTCTTTCTCGCGAATGAAATCTTGAATGCTGTGAACGGTCGCGCGGGCATCCAAAATCAACGCTTCAGGTTTACCATGTTCTTGGCTCACCGCGGCAGTGACCTGTGCAATGGTTGCACGTCGACCCGCTTCATCGTCTGGTGGTACCGGTTTGCTTGGAAAATATCGACTCCACAACTGCCGAGCGACAACATACATATCACGTTGAACCCGGATGAACTCTGCGTCGGCTTCTTGCATAACGCGATCCGCATCCCAACCGACATCGAGGACCATCTCCAACTTGCGAGAGAACTTTTCTTTGCCGAGTCGCCAATCGCCACGCGCCTTTGGCAGAACATCTTTTTCAAGAAACAACTGATGCTTCTTGAGCTCCACGACTACATCAGCGGCAGCCGTTTTCAATGAATCGATCTGCGGGGTTTGGCCTATCAGCTCAAAAATTCCTTTTTCATAGAAACTGATGGCTCCTTTGTTTTGCAAAATCGCCGTTTCCAAAATCGGCTTAGGTGGATTGCTGATCGTTTCCCTTGCAATTGCGATGATACGCGGAATCTGCTTCATGCGAGCGATCGCGTTCTCGATGTTCTTTTCTTTCGGTAGAGTTGACTGTGTTAGTAGAGAATAGACACTGTCATTGATGTAGCTCCCGTAAGTTCGCGGGTCTTCTTCGAACGGCTTGGTGTTCTCGGTAAGCCAAATTGAGCGAGCCAAATCGTCGCGTAGAATGGCATAGTCTACATTTCCGTCCGCTGACAATTCAGCATGTTCAAATTCTTTTGTAAGTGACGCCAGTCGTTCGCGGGACTGGAGCAGCCATCGCTGTCGAGCGGGCAGTGAAATATCGTCGAGTAAATGATCGAAGCGATGGTCACCCAGTTGTGTTGCATCGAGCGGACGGAGCGCAAAAGTTTCTTCCAGATGCGCTTTGAAAAACTCTTCCAGCTGCTTATCGGCTGCTAAGTTCTCTTTCGATTGAGCGTGCGATGTGCCATGGAAAGTGAAACATAAAATCGCTGCCAGAAACAGTTTTGCGGAATGGGAAAACACTCGATGGACTCCATAAGTTTTAATAGCGGATGCACAATTGTGCTTCTAATTTAGTCGAATCATCTGAGCGAAGTGTAGGCAAGCATTTTTCGTGACTTTGGGCCATACTCGATGTGGGGCACGCCTAGGCGTTTTTCCATTTGACTTTTATCAAACATCGTTTCCCAGCCCCCAAAGGTGGCGTTCCCAACATCGCTTTTGTGTGCTGTTCAGGGCCCACATCACCCTGAGGCAACGACTCAAGAACCCAATGAAACAAATGCAGCAACTTAAAAGGCCGTTCATTTCATGGCGACTATGCGATCGTCGGTATGTCTAAGTCACGTGAGAACAAGACTTTCTCGGGCTTGGAGTGGTAGTGACATTCAATGCCGCCGCTACTAGGGAATCAGTACAGCAGTTAATTCGAAAGGTCACTTGGAAGAGCGCCATCGCTTCTCCTTCACTGAACCCGCGCACGTTTAGCGTCACGCTTACCGATGGCAATGGCCTTCAAGGCTCGCCAGCGACAAAGCAGATTCTGTTGAGTTAATTGCGATGATTTCGGT